>JBAUBR010000376.1:0-5515 GCA_049676965.1 Occallatibacter sp. | reverse complement strand
GCGGCGAGCGCCAGCCCCGCGCTGCCCGTAGCGCGCCGCACCAATGCCACGAGCAGGCCGAAAAATCCAAAATAGAGCCCCAGCACCGCGCTGAACAGTACCAGCAACAGGGCCGAGACCACGCGGCTCAGGTCGCCGTACATCAGCATGGTGTGGTAAACCCAGTAGCAGTTTCCGCAGTACCAGAGAAAACCGCAGAGGTACGCGAGGAGAAAGGCGTGCCGCAGCGGCCGGCGGCCGGCCACGACCGACCAGTGCTGGACAGCCCAAAGCAGCGGAACCAGCCCGAACCACGCAAAGACCGAGCGCCACGGCGGCATCGGCCCCGCCAGCGGAAACGGCAATTCGAGCAAGCCCGCGCTCAAAACCGCCGCGGCCCATAACCACCACGAGTGGCGCTGCATACAGGCCGAGTTTAAAGCATCGTGCGCCTGGTCGCCTGGCTGTGCTCTCTCGAAAACCAGGTCTAAGAAGGGTACGGTCTTTAGCCCGTACATCAGGGCCTGCAAATGATTGGGCTTTAGCCTCTGAGGGAAGATTTTTCAGGAGTTTGCATTCCCTCAGCGGCTAAAGCCGGGGACCAAAATCAGCTCTTAATGTACGGGCTGAAGCCCGTACCCTTCAAAGCGCTTAGTTTCTGGACAGGTTCCAACGGATAGCCGGAGGCAGCAAGTTAGCAAGTTGGCGGGTTTGCAAGTCTGCTACGGGAGAGCGGTTTTTGTCTTCTTCCGCGGGCCGCCGGCCCATCTTCACTCAGGGCTCTCAATCTTCGCGACCCGCTGCCCGCCCAATCCAACCAGCCGCGTGAAGCGGGCGGCGTCCTGATTCCAATGAATCCTTCCCTCAGCGGCTAAAGCCGCGCTGCGGATGCGACATTTGCGGCACGGCTGAAGCCGTGCCCTTTCAAAACACGTCCAAATCAGGACACAACCGTGAGGCGGGCGCATCGAAAACAGACTACAATCCTCTATATGACGCATATCTTCGAGTTCTTGATAGTGATGCTCGAGGTCATGTTTTTTGTCGGCCTGGCGGGCTCGTCCATCGTCGTGCTCATCAGTTTCGTCGATGACGCGCAGGAGCTATTCGGGAAAGATTAAACCGTATAATTTCAGTTTGTTCCGGCGATTGGTTGACTCGCCGTCTTATCGGTCATAAACTCAGCGCAGAGCGTTCGTTGCTTTTGCTCCCGGGTATTTAAATCGCCGGCCTTCGCGCCGGCACTATGTGATGGCTTCTACTCGAACGACCGTAGTCCCACCGTCCGCTCGTGTCCGGCTCATCGTGGCATCCTCGGTGATGCTGACCTTCATCTCCTTCTGGCGAGCGGCAGCGGTTGTCCTCAACGATCTTGGCTCCTCGGCATTTTACGCCGGCGGCCTCGCCGAGCAGGCGGTGGGCGCGGCGGCACCCTGGTTCATCCTCGGCATCATGCTGTTCAGCTTCGCGGTGCGCGCGGTCTACGTGGAGAGCTGCTCCATGTTCACCCGCGGCGGCGTCTATCGCGTGGTGAAAGAGGCGCTGGGCGGAACCTTCGCCAAGCTCAGCGTCTCGGCGCTGATGTTCGATTACATCCTAACCGGCCCGATCTCCGGCGTGTCCGCGGGACAATACATCACCGGCCTGATGAACGAGCTGATGGTAGTGGCTGCGCAAAGCCACTGGCTGCCGCCCGCGCTGATGAACGCGCAGGGCCATCCGCTGCAGTTCAACATGAATTACACTTCCGCCTTCTTCGCCGCCCTGGTGACCATCTACTACTGGTGGCAAAACATCAAAGGCATCGAGAACTCCAGCGAAAAGGCGATGCGCGTCATGCAGATCACCACCGTCATGGTGGCGATCCTGTTTGTCTGGGGCATTTACTCGGTCTATGTCGTCGGCGTGCATCTACCGCCCGCGCCTATTCCCGCCAACCTCCACTTCAGCCCCGACGCTCTCGGCTTTCTCAAGGGCGCGGGCCTTCCCATCTTCGGCCTCTTCGGAATCCTGATGGCCTTCGGGCACTCCATCCTGGCCATGAGCGGCGAAGAGAGTCTGGCGCAGGTAAACCGCGAAATCGAGCACCCCAAGCTGAGAAACCTGAAGCGTGCGGCAATCGTTATCGCCATTTACAGCCTGGTCTTCACCGGCGGCGCCACGCTGCTTGCTTCCATGCTCATTCCCGACGGGCCGCGCACGCAGATTTATCCCAACAACCTCATCGCCGGCCTGGCCATGTACATGGTTGGCCCCATGTTCTGGCGCATCGCTTTCCGCATCTTTGTGGTGGTGGTGGGATTTCTCATCCTTTCGGGCGCCATCAATACTTCCATCATCGGTTCTACAGGCGTGCTGATGCGCGTAGCCGAAGACGGCGTGCTCACCGACTGGTTCCGCAAGCCGCATATCAGGTTCGGCACCAGCTACCGCATCGTCAACCTCGTCTTCGTCCTGCAGATGTTCACCATCGTTGTCAGCCGCGGCAACGTCATCACCCTGGGCGAGGCTTACGCATTCGGCGTGATCTGGTCGTTCACGTTCAATAGCCTGGCCATGCTGGTGCTGCGCTGGAAGTACCACGGCGAGCGCGGCTGGAAGGTTCCGCCCAATATCCGCATCGGCAAAACCGAAATCCCCGTCGGTCTCCTCTCGGTCTTTCTGGCTCTTCTTTCCACGGCGACCGTGAACCTATTCACGAAGTCCGTCGCCACCGTCAGCGGCATTGCATTTGCGGCGGTATTCTTCTGCATCTTCACCATCTCCGAGCGTCAAAACCTGCGCCGCCACGCTATCACCGCCCGACAGATGAAAGACCATTTCCAACTGGAACACCAGGAAACCATCAGCCGCGAGTCAGTGGCCGTTCGCCCCGGCGGAGCGATGGTGACCATGCGCGATGCCTCCAATCCCTACGCATTGAAGTGGACCCTCGCACGCACCAATACCGACGAGCAGGACGTGGTGGTGCTGAGCGTGCGCATGGTGGGCGCCGGAGGCCCGGAGTTTTTGAGCGCCGAGGACCAAAGCTTCAGCGAACACGAGCAGATGATCTTTACCAAGGCAGTTTCCGTGGCGGAAAGCTTCGGCAAGAAAGTCTCGCTGCTGGTGGTGCCGGCCGCCGATGTCTTTGCGGCATTGGTGCAGGCGGCAAACTCGCTGGAGATCGATTCGGTGGTATCGGGAGCTTCGACCAAGATGACCGCCGAGGAACAGGCCTATCATCTCGGCCAGGCCTGGGAAGCACTGCCCGAGCCCAAGCGGCAATTCAACTTCTATGTCATCAGTCCCAACGGCGAGAACAAGGTGTTCTATATCGGGCCGCACGCGCCCAATCTTCGCCCCGACGACGTGCAACTGGTGCACCGCCTTTGGCTCAACATGCGCCGCGATCCCTCCGTTCAGGACCTGCACCACAGCGACATCATTACTTATGCGCTTACCCGGCTGGCCGGCCAATATGCGCGCGAGAAGCAGGAGATCCTGCGCGACCTGCGTAACTATAAAGCCGCCGACTCACCCGGCGGACTGCGCCTGGGCGGCCAGTTAGTTTCGAGCAGCGCTTCCGCGGCCCCCGCTCCAGGGGCTGCTTCGCGCGCTCCCGAGCAGCCTCGACCTCACTGACTCCGATTCGAACCGCAATTGCTGGATTGCCCCTTCCGCCCGGGCTTTGATTGCAGGGAAACAATGCTTACATTGTGTTTCAAGAAAGGGCTCGCCGCGGCGAGGCGAAGCTTGCCGGTTCATTTTTGAAACACGCTCCAGTTAGCTGGGTGTTGATCTTCGACATTCCAGGAGGCTGTGCAAGCCAAGGCGTTTGGTCCCAACTCTGGGCGACCAACAGCCGGCGGTGGCCCTCCACAATGTTGCAAGCATCGCACTAATTCCGGAAACACAGTGACCTAAGCCTTGCGCTTGCGATTCGAGCCGCAGCTGCCCGATTTGGCAACAGGGTGACAATTATGCTTCAAAATCCAAAAAAAACGCCGAATTGCTTGAAAGAATCCATTTTTTGTTTGTAAAAGAGTCTACAGTTCAGTATCTTGGTTCCCAAGGACAAGTGGCCAACCCTTGCACAATCTGTTGACTTATCGCGAGACTGGGAATAATGTTTCCTGAATCCACTTCAGTTCAAGCCGGCGCGAGGATCAGCAAGCGGCGGTGCTGGACGAAGCTTATCCGGACAGATTAGCCCTGGTTTTGGCCAAGGCACATCGGGAGTAAAGACCACAAGATTGCATAACAGGAGGAAATGTGGGAGTTTCAGAGATTCTTGCTCAGATTGACCGCGAGATTGCTCAGTTGCAGCACGCGCGCTCTCTGCTTGGCGGCAGTTCCGCCGCGCCACCCAAAAAGCGAGTTGGCCGTCCCCCCAAGAAGGCCATCAAAAAGAAGAGAAATCTTAGCCCGGAGGGCCGCCGCCGCATCGCCGAAGCCGTCAAGCGGCGCTGGGCGGAGCAGAAGAAGGCCGCTTCTTCGAAGTAAGTCAACGGGAGGCAGGGAACGGGACCGGCAACACCGCCGGTTCCGTTCCCTGTTTCCATCTCACGAGCAAATAAGTTAGAAGGTATCTCCGGGCTTCCAATCCACGACTTCCACGCCTGGATCGACCAGCGCCGCCAGTTCTTTCGGCGTGCCGGCAAGCGGCGGCCAGGTTCCAAAGTGAATTGGAAGGATGGTCTTGGCGCCCACCAGCCGCACCGCGAATGCCGCTTCCTTTGGTCCCATGGTGTAATAGCCGCCGATCGGCAGCATCGCCACTTGGGGACGATAGACGTCGCGAATCAGCGCCATATCTCCAAACACCGCTGTATCTCCGGCGTGATAGAGTACCGGCCCTCCGGCAATCGTGAGTACGAATCCGGCTGCTACCCCCACATAGTGAGTGCCATGCTCATCCTGCGCTCCCGATGAATGCTTGGCATCGACCATTGAAGCTGCGACGTCGTCGAGTTGCACTGTCCCGCCGAGGTTCATCCCGATCGTCTCCGGCACGCCCTGGCTCTTCACGTATTCGGCGAGCTCATAGATGGCCACGACCTTGGAGCCATGTTTCTTCGCTATTGGAACCGCGTCGGAGATATGATCTCCGTGCCCGTGAGTTAACAGCATGTAGTGAATCTTGCCTGGCAGTTCATAGCCCTGCGGATATTTCGGATTGCCCGTGATAAATGGGTCGATGAGGATGTGAGTTCCCTTGGCGGTCGTGACCAGCACGGTCGCGTGTCCCAGCCAGGTGATGCGCGTTCCTTGGAACGATGTCATGATTGCTCCTTTGAAATTTTGTTGCCGCTGAGTTGAAAGCCTTTCCCATGGGTTCGTCTTTGCGGGATCGATGCTCGCGCCTGGTCGCGCATGCATCTCGCGTCACGCGCGCAGAAGGTCTTATTGCGTCACTTGAGAACTATCGCTGTTGACGCTCATTAGAAATGTCCCCTTGGACGCTCGATAGAAATGCCCCCTTTTAGATTGCCTCTGGGTTTGAATGAGGGGGCAGATTGGGGCGAACAGGATTGAGCAGCAAGGAGCTGAGTCG
>JBAUBR010000375.1:0-4012 GCA_049676965.1 Occallatibacter sp. | reverse complement strand
CTGCCGCTCAGGACAGCCGACCCAACCTCTTCAATTTGCTTGGCTTGTGCCATGAAAGCCTCCGCTGCGGACTACCGCTTGTAATATAAGATTATCACGATTTTCATTCTAACCAAAATAATCTTAACCTGACAGCCCGCCTCGGCATTGAGGGTACGCGCGACGGAAGCAGTCCCAATCAGGCCGCTTCGTCGAAGTCATCTTCGTTGCTATCGACATCCTCTTCGTCTGCTTGCGGAGGTATCTCTTCTTCCTCGTCCGGAACAGGGGCCGGAGTTGCTTCCGACGCCGGCACATCGAACAAGCTGGCCGCCCGGGCGGGTTCGGCCGGTTTCTGCGGAGTGGACTTCGGAGTTTCGGCAGCCTTTGCCGGTTCCGCTTTCGGAGCAACTCTCGTGGCTGTGGTCTTCGATTTCGCGCGCGCTTCTGCCTGAGCCGTCTTCGCTGCAGCATCCATCTCGGACTTCGCGCGGTCCAGGGTGTTCTTGAGTTCGAGATGCGCGGAAACGAAGTTGACCAGCGTTGCTGGAAGATCGCGGTCGAGTTCCTCCGCAGTGCCGGTCACAGTGACAGGCGTGGTAAGCGCGGCGTTCTCACCGTCCTTCAGTTTCTGCGGGATGACGTTCACGCGAATCTGGTCATCTTCAATGTGGGTCACGGTCAGCAGGACGGCGCGCTGCCGCAGGTAGGGAGCAAGCTCTTTGAACATGGGTGTCTCCTGGTGAAATGGGTCACTTGGGGCGTGACCCTTTTCTCATTGGCTTTTTGAGTTCCGGATCATCCCAGTGCAAGGTATAGCGCCGGCCGAGCGCCAGGTTCTCTTGGTAGGCCATCGGATCGCAGTCTCGCTGCCACAAAAGACGATAGAGGTTATTGACCGCCGATTTCATGATCGCCTTCATCTCTTCATCGGAGATGTGGGAGATTTCCTGATTACCGCTGCAAACCTTGCACGGCTTTCCTGCATGCAAGTCTTCGATCGGCCCATTGCGAAGGGCCAGGGCGACCAGCGCTTTTGTTTCCTTTGCCAAATCGGGATCGAGCGTCATCTTCATGGACTGCCTCACGGCTCAAAGATACGCCGAAGTCTGCTGGCAATGGGAGATGCTGCGCTCCGTTTCCGGAGATATGCTGCCATCGGAGAACGGTCAATGAGCGCGTTGGGCTGTTGGCAGCAGTTGAGCCAAGGGCTACTTGTCCGGAAAGCCGTGCGAGTGGATGACCGCACAGCTAAGCGCGCTCAATGGTATTGCTGGACCTTGCGGCGTCTTTCATTACCTATCAGTGGTCGGCGCTCAAACGTCCATCAATGAGCGGGTCGGCCCTCTGTAATCGCCAATCAAAGATCTGGAACAGGCGTTCTTGAGGAACACAATCCAATTTCCTTGGACCGCGCTAGAATGCTCCCCATCTCGAAGCTCTGGATCATGCGCTCTGCCTTGTCGCCTTTTCCTCTAAGAACTCCTTCCAACTCTCGGGCAATGCTTCCAGAGCAAGAGCCGTTCGCACCAGACGAAGATCTTCCTTGTCATATTCCTTCGCGATATAAAGGCGGTTGATCTCGGAGACGGAAATCGAATTCGGATCAGGGCGGAGCACTCTGATTTCGTCTCCCGCACCAACTTCGCCTTCGCGTGTGACCGCCACGTAGAATCCGGAGCGCTGGCTCGCAAGAAATCGCTTCACCATATCATCAGATTTGAATCGGATGCCGAGCTTGTAACACGGAAGCCGTGGCTGGCTGACGACAACTTCCGCGGAACCTATAGAGATTTGGTCGCCGATTTGGACGGAGTCTTCGTTCAGCCCATCAGTCGTAAAATTCTCGCCGAAGACGCCCATGGGGAGTGCGTGACCTGGCAGCTCCATTTTCCAATACTCGTAATGCTCAACTGGGTAGCAATAGACAGCTTTGTCCTTGCCTCCATGCACACTGAGGTCAGATTGTCGATCGCCATCGAGATTGAGCGTCCGCAAGGCGATCCGGCCTTGGACCGGCTCCTTATAGATCGATGTCGTTACACTTCGCCCACGCCAAACCACTTCCCGAGGCAACCCGCAATTGACGGACACAAGTTTCATATCAAGCCTTTGATTCAATGATCGCGAAAAAGATTGCTGGGAATCAGCCAAGCCTGCCGAGACGACCTGACTAGCGACCTTGGGGGAACGATGGGGACGACTACTGCGAAGGCTTTACTACAAAGCTGCAAGCACGGTGTCGGCGGGCGCCGGCCGTAACCTGAGACGCGAAGCCATCTTTATCAATGCAGCCAGTGATTCAGCTTTCATCTTTCGCATCGCGTTGCCGCGATGTTTTTTCACTGTAACTTCACTAATGCCGAGGCGACTGCCAATCTGATTGTTCAGGAGTCCGATAACCACCAAAGCCATCACATCACGCTCTCGAGAGGCAAGGACAGCGTATCGCGCCTTCAATGTTTGAATCTCTTCTTCGCGGCCGAGTAGGGCCTTGCTCCTCTCTACCGCATTCCGGACAGACTGCAAAAGCACATCGCCCTTGAAGGGTTTCGTCAGGAACTCGACTGCACCAGCCTTCATTGCCGGCACCGCCATGCGAATATCACCGTGGCCCGTTATAAATATAATCGGCATTCCAACTCCTTGCCCGTCCCTGTCTCTCCAAGAACAAGCACAGTGGAATCGGTCGGAGCCACGCGCTCCACTTCCTTGAGAAGGGAGAGGAGTGCAGGGCTTTCGCCTATGATTTCTTCAAATCTGCGGTCAGCGGGACCCTGCTCAGATGGAGGAATTTTGTTGACGAATTCCACAGATGACTCCACATAGACTTCCTTAAACTTTCTCCGGCGGATTGTAGCTGCCGGACCTTCGACAAGCATTTCGACTCAGAACATGTTGGCAGGATTGCGTTCCTGGTTTCGACGCTGCTGATGATGCGAGACCGTATTCGGTGCTCGCGACCCAAGCCCTCATCCGGGATGCCTGGCCATGAACTGCAAAATCAGGTCCGCAATCTCGTCCGTCTTTTCATCCAGTGCGAAGTGTCCAGCGTCGAGCTGGTGAATCTCCGCATTCGGAAGGTCCTGTCTGAAGGCTTCAGCACCCGCCGCGATGAAGGAAGGGTCGTTCGCACCCCAGACCACGATGGTAGGAGGCTGATGTTCGCGGAGCCAGGTCTGCCATTTCGGGTAGTCCGCGACGTTGGTCCGATAATCGTAGAGCAGGTCCCCCTGAATCTCTCGCTGACCGGGCCGCGACAGATCAGCATACTCGCTGATCCAGGTATCCGGATCGTAGCGGTCGGGATGGGATGTGCCGGCGAGATGGCGCTCCTCAGTTGCCTTGAACGAAAGAAAAGCGTCGAGCACTTCAGGATGAGCTTTGGGATCGGCCCAGAATTCCGCGATCTTAGCCCATTTGGCTCCGAGGCCTGCTTTATAAACATTGCCGTTTTGAATGATGAGCGCATGCAGTTGATCGGGATGCGCCAGAACGATGCGGAAACCGATCGGCGCGCCGTAGTCGTGAAGATACAAGGTATAGTTCGTGATCTTCAGGTTTTCCAGAAAATCACTCAGTGTTTGGGCAAGATGATCGAACGTGTAAGTGTAAGCGGTTGGCGATGGTGTATCGCTTAGACCGAACCCCGGATAATCCGGAGCGATCAGATGATATTTTGTCGCGAGCAAGGGAATGAGGGTGTCAAACTCGCGCGAAGACGACGGGAAGCCATGCAATAGCACGATGGTTGGGGCGTCCGCAGGACCGGCTTCGCGGTAGAAAATTCCGACGCCGTCGACCTGCACACGATGATAAGTCGTCGTAGCGTTGGTCGAAGGAAGTGGGGCTGCGTGTGCCGTGCCCACGAAAGCAGCTGTGGCAAGAATGGATTTCGATACGAGGTTCACTAAGGTACTCCTTTTGCAGGCGATTCTTGCGGTTCAACTGTTAAGACAGCGAGAAGCAAGCTCCGATCACGCGAGCTTGTTACTCCTGCGTATAGTCTCTTCAGGGTAAGGTCTTATAAGCG
>JBAUBR010000374.1:0-6639 GCA_049676965.1 Occallatibacter sp. | reverse complement strand
CGACTCAGCTCCTTGCTGCTCAATCCTGTTCGCCCCAATCTGCCCCCTCATTCAAACCCAGAGGCAATCTAAAAGGGGGCATTTCTATCGAGCGTCCAAGGGGACATTTCTAATGAGCGTCAACAGGGCAAGCGCGTAGACTAATGCCGATGTCTGTCGCTGCCATCGTTCTTGCCGCCGGCGCCAGCCGCCGCCTCGGCCAGCCAAAGCAACTGCTTCAGGTCGGCGGCGAAACACTGCTCGCGCGGGCCATCCGCCTGGTGAACGAAGCGGGTGCGTCACCCGTGATCGCCGTACTGGGCGCGCACTTCGACGCAATCAGCGCCGCGATTGAATCGATGCAAGTAATCTGTGCCTTCAACGAGCGATGGGAGCGGGGAATTGCCGGCTCCATTCATGCCGGGCTCGACGCGGTCAACTCGAATGCGCCCGATTCCACCGGCGCTTTGCTGCTGACGTGCGATCAGCCGCGCCTCACCGCGGCGCACCTGCTCGCACTGCTCGATGGGTTCACCGCGCACTGTGCGAAAGCTATCGTTGCGTCGCGCTACGCAGGTTCGCCCGGCGTCCCCGCGGTGTTTCCGCTGAGCGTGTTTCCCGATCTCCGCTTGCTTGGGGGCGACAAAGGCGCGCGTTCGCTGCTTGCAAACCCGCCGTGCTCGTTGATTGAAGTCGAGTTTTCCGGCGGCGAAGTTGACATCGATTTACCCGAGGATATCGCACACCTTCGTTAACCCGTCAACCTGCTGACTCGTTATGAGCTGACCGACCAGCGTGGCGTCCCAAAAATGTACCGCATATCTCCGCAGCCCATTCGGCTGGTCGGGCGTTTCAAATGCAGGTCCTTCGATTCGCTTCGCTCGCTCAGGATGACACCATTTATAAAGCAAACTCTTGGGACGCAACACTAGCCTCTCATCACCAAACTTTACCGCTCAATCGTAGCCTCAATGTTTCCGTGCGGCTCGTCGATGGGCACGAAGATATGG
This sequence comes from Occallatibacter sp., assembly GCA_049676965.1. Taxonomy (GTDB): domain Bacteria; phylum Acidobacteriota; class Terriglobia; order Terriglobales; family Acidobacteriaceae; genus Telmatobacter. The sequence continues at coordinate 5,650 of JBAUBR010000374.1, read as the reverse complement.
TTCGGATTGTCCTGTCCGAAGGCACTTAGATCCACAAGCAAATGGTGCAGGTTGGGCATGGTCAGATTGATGCGCGCGATTTCTGGCGCGGCCTCGAGCGCCGCCTTGCCCATATCGAACAGCGTGTGCTGCACGCTCATGCTGTCATGCGCGGCAAAGGTTCTGAGCAGCGCGCCGACGATTCGCGAACGTGCCGCCGCATAATCCGGCGCCGGCACAGCGTAATCCCAAGTAACAGTAGCGCGAGTGCCGAAGATACGGTCGGTGGCCGGCTTAAGCGTGGTCAATTTATCTTTGATGTAACCGGCGAATGCCGACTTGGTCGTCTTCAGAATGGTCAATCCATCGATGCCGGAGGTAATTGCCCACGCACCGCTTTGGTCGCGTACCGCATGGACGGTCGCAAGTTCCGGACCTCCCAGCTTGAACGTAGTTGCTTCAGGCGCTCCGTCGGTGATAACGCGCTCCCAGGCTCTTTCTTTGACCTCCACGCTTGCTTTTGAAACGTGTGCGTTGTTGCCGAGCAGATGATCGCCAAGCTCCATAGCGAACTGCTCGATCACGGCAGCCTTCGAATCGCGCGCCAGCGAGTAGACCGTGTTCTTCATCGTGTCGGTGGGCAGAAGGCTGCTGTTATCCGCCTCTGTGAAGCTGGTGTCGAACTCCCCCTCCAGGAGAACCTGCACAGTCCACTCGTTGAACTCATGCCGCTCTCCGTGACGCGTGATCCGCGAGAGGCGCACACGCGATTTTCCGTAACGGTTCTCGCCCAGTCTTGCCATGAGTTAGCTTCCTCGATAAGTTGTGTAACTGTTGTCGCTCAACAGCAGCGGCAGGTGGTAGTGCGCTTCTCCGGTGCAGAAAAAAACGATGGAGATCTCTGGATAAATGCTGCTGCGGCCCTCACGCGCAAAATATTTCCCGGTTTCGAACGTGAGGCGATACGTGCCTTCGGAGGCAACTTCGGCCAGGTCGCGGCAGCGGCCGTCGGCATCGGTTATGCTGCTGGAAACATCGATCCAATCGCCGGGCACATCCCGCAACCGTTGACCGGGCTTGTCCTCTACTGAGACTTCGATCCAGCCCCCGCCCTCCATTGCTTCCAGCCGCACGCGAATTCCCGCCGCAGGCTTGCCCAGCACCGTATCCAAGACATGAGTTGTGATTCTACTCATTCCACCAGCCACTTTCCCAGGCGAATCTGCATGATCTGGCGCTGCTGCTCGGCGGCTTCGCGCAACTCGGCTTCGCGATCGCTCGCCAGGCGCCGATTGAGGATCGCGAGCATCTCGCCGGCGGTTTTTCCCGTTGCGCACACAATGTAAGTAAATCCGAATCGCTGCTCGTAAAGCTTGTTGCCCTCGGCAAGCTCTGCAAGCACGCCATCGTCCGCGCCGCTAGTCGAGGACTGCTCCTGGCGCGACCAGGCCGCGGACTTCTCATCCGTGTGCGCAGTTCGCCGCGGCGAACGCTCGCCGATGCGCGGATGACACGCGAATGCCTGCAGCCAATCGCTTTCTTCCATCTTGCTCCACTCCCGATCCGCTTTCTCGCTCAACTCCAGTACGCTGGCGATCGGCCGCGATTGAACCATTACCGCCGCCCATCGCCGCGCGCAGCAGCAGGCTATCATTGCGTCGAGCGCCTCGGCCTCGACGGCGGCGTTCCAGGCTGCCAGTTTCGCATTCATCCGCGATTCTCCGCGCGCAGCTCGAGCAGAAACTCCTCGAGCAGATTGGCGCCGACGCGGCGGCGATACTCGGCCGTCGAGCGGATATCGTCGATGGGCCGCGCCTCGGCAAGCAGCGCGCTTCTTGCCGCTTGAATCGTCTCCTGTGTGACGGTCTGACGAAGAACAGCGGCTTCCGTTCGATAGAGCCGCGTGGGAAATGGAGCAAGACTGGCCGCCGCCAGGCGAATCTCCGCAATCACGCCGTCTTCCAGCAGAGCCGTCGCACCCAGCGCAACCTTGGCGATGGCCATGGCGCGACGTGTTCCCACTTTGCGCAGATAATGCCGGTGCCGCGCAAATCGCCGCGGAAGATGAATGGCGAAAAGCAACTCATCGGGCGCGAGCACGTTGCGCTTGTAGCCAGTGTGGAACTCGCTGTACGCGACGCGGCGGCTTCCGCGTATGGAAATAAGTTCGACTTCGGCGTCGTACGCCAGCAGCGCCGGCGAGGAATCGGCGGCGGGCGAACCGTTCACCAGATTGCCGCCCAGCGTCGCTCGACTCTGGTTGGCGATGGCGCCGATCCAGCTTGCCGACTTCGCGAGCAGCGGCAACTCGGCTGCCAATTCCGCATGAGCTCGCAAATCGAGAAACGTCGTGCCCGCGCCGATCGCGAAGCTCTCGGACTTTGTCTCGATGAAGCGCAGATCGCGAATGCCCCACAGGCTGACCAGTTTCTTAGCATCGAGCCGGCCTGCGGCGTGCGCCACCATCAGCTCGGTGCCGCCGGCGATCGGTGTCCATTCGCCGGGCGCCTCGGCGAGAAGTTCGAGCACAGCCGCAAGACTGCCTGGCGCGATAAGCTCATGCGCCTGCGGATTACCGCGCATGAGCCGCCTGTTCCACGCAGTCCCCGGTTGCATTCGCAGCCGCGACCACCGAGTCGAAGATGCGGATGAAGCCCGTGCAGCGGCAGAGATTGCCCGCCAGCCCTTCGCGAATTTCGGCCATGTTCGGGTGCGGATTGCGCGACAGCAGTTGCGTGGCGGCCATCAGCATGCCCGGTGTGCAAATGCCGCACTGCGCGCCGCCGCAAGTGAGGAACGCCTGCTGCAACGGATGCAGAGCGCCGTTGGTCGCCAGGCCTTCGACGGTTTGAATGCTTGCCCCTTCGGCCTGCAACACTGGCACCAGGCAACTGTTCACCAGCTCGCCGTTCACGCGCACCGAGCAGGAGCCGCACTCGCCTTCGCCGCAGCCTTCTTTCGTTCCCGTCAAGCGCAAATCCTCGCGCAGGACGTCGAGCAGCCGCTTCATGGGAGGGACCTCTACGGCGCGGATCGCGCCATTGACCGTGAAGCGAATCGTTGGCCACGCGGCGCTCATGCGATCGCTGTCTCCTCCGTGGGCTGGGCCGTCGCGACGGGCTGGCGAAGCGCGAATTCGGCGAAAAGATCCTCGGGCAGCAGCGGAATGGCGGTGAAGCTGACGCCGGTCGCGTTCATAATGGCGTTGAGAATGGCGGGCGCAGGGCCGTCGTGCGGCAACTCGCCGATGCCTTTGGCTCCGTAGCCGCCGTAGCGGAAGGGAATTTCTTCGAAGTAAACGTGAATCGGCGGAACGTCCTCGGCTGTGGGCATAATGTAGTTGGTCATCTGGTTATTCGACATGTGGCCGTTTTGCAGAACCACTTTTTCGTAAAGCGCGTAGCCGATGGCCTGCGCAATGCCGCCCTCAATCTGGCCGCCGGCGAGCACGGGATTGATCACGCGCCCCGCTTCCTGCACCGCCCAGAACTCTTCGACTTCCGCCGAGTACGTCACCGTGTCCACGGCCACCTGCGCAACATGAATGGCCCACGCAAAGGCGGGATAGGCTTCGCCGCGATATGTCTTGTCATCCCAGAAAATTCCCGGCGGCGCCTCATAGCGCACCAGCGAGGTCACTTCGTCGTGGGCGGTGCGATAGCGCTCGCAGGCGGCGAAGAATTCCTGCGGCGAATATTCCGCGCCCAGTCCCGCTTTCTCTTGCAGCATCGCAACCAATTGCAGGCCGGCGCGTTCAATCAGCCTCCCCACCACCATCGCTGTCCGCGAAGCCACGGTCGGCCCGCTGTTGGGAATCACGCTGGTGTCCGGCGGAGCCATGATCACGTCGTCGTAACCGACGCCGATGGTTTCGGCGGCAATCTGCGTGAGGACGGTGTTGGTGCCCTGGCCGAACTCGGTGCTCGAAACCAGCACGCGCAGCTTACCTTCCGGCGTTAAATCCACGCCCGCCAGAGAATTGAGATAGCGCTCGCCGGAGCCGGTGAATCCCGAGCCGTGGTAAAACGCGGCGATGCCCATGCCTCGCTTGACCGGGCTGGTCGAATTCTCACGCGCGAATCGGTCGCGCTTGGCAAAGTAGTCGCTCTCGGCCAGCGCACGATCGAGCAGTTTGTCGAGGATCACGGGCTCGCGCATCACCTGCTCGGTCGCCGTGGTGTCGCCGTCGTGGAGAAAATTCCTGCGCCGCAGCTCGACGGGATCGATGCCGATGGCCGCGGCGATCGCATCCATGTGGCGCTCGATGGCGAAGCAGGCCTGCGGCGCGCCAAAGCCGCGGAATGCGCCATAAGGCACAGTGTTCGTAGCCCAGGAATGCGAGCGCACGCGCACATTGGGGCACACATACGGCCCAGGGGAGTGCAGCGTGGCGCGCGACAGCACCGTGGACGAAAGCGTGGAGTAAGCGCCGCCGTCGGTGGCCAGGTCTATATCCATGGCCAGGAGCTTGCCTTCGCGGTCGAGCGCGGTGCGATGGCGGACGCGCGAAGGATGGCGCTTGGTGGTCGCGGCCAGATCTTCCATGCGGTCGTAGACCATCTTCACCGCGTGGCCGTTCTTCATGGCCAAGAGCGCTGCGTGCGCGGCGAGCATCGAAGGATAGTCCTCTTTGCCGCCGAATGCGCCGCCGGTCTCGGTCTGGATCACGCGCACCTTGTCCTCGGGCAGATCGAAGACCGCGAGCAGCGACCTGTGCACGTAATACGGGCACTGCAGCGACCCCCAGACGGTGATGCCGCTCTCCGCGCTCCACTCGGCGATAACGCCGTTGTTCTCGATATAAAGATGTTCCTGCGCGCCGGTGCGGTATTCGCCTTCGACGATATGCGCCGCGGCGGCAAAGCCCGCATCCACATCGCCCTTTTCCAGCAGAAAACTCTTGAGCAGGTTATCGGCGCCCCACACAATCGTTTCCTGCCGCTCGCTCTCCTCGATGGTGAAGACGGGCGGCAGCGGCTCGTAGTCGATCTTCACAGCGGCGACGGCTTCGCGGAGCTTGTGTTTGTCGGGATGAGCGATGAGCAGGATGGCCTCGTCGCAGTGATTCACCTTGCCATCGGCCAGGCAGGGCTGATCGGCCAAGATGAGCTGCACATGATTCTTGCCGGGAATATCGGCGGCGGTGACGATGGTGAACTCGTTCCAATCGATGCGCCGATCGAAGGCAATGGAGCGAATGAGTCCGCGCGGAATGGTGCTGCGCACGGTGGCGCCGTACCACATTCCCTCGCGATCGATGTCGTCCACATAGCGCGCGCGGCCCAGCAGCTTGTCGATCCCTTCCTTGCGCGGGACGGGAGCGCCGACGATGCGGGTTTTCAGGCTCGTGCTCATGGCAGAATGCGCCGATTTCCGTGCGGGTTGAGGCCTAGGATACAACGGAGTGGCGAAAGTGCCAAATGCCCGTTGCGGGCCAGGTTAAAGGAACACCGCGTCTCGGGCTAAAGCCCGCTCTTCATTTCAGGGGCATCGATGTGCGGGCTGAACGGGTTCGGAAAAACTCGGCATTTCGCGTGGAATCGGTGGAAGGTTTCCTTCCGGGGCTGAAGCCCATTCGATTCTACCGGCTCTATGCGGGGGGTTCAACCCATAAGCGCTAAGATAATGATTGACTCCCTCGATCGCGGGGGATAATCTTTCCGCATGGCTG
>JBAUBR010000373.1:0-5597 GCA_049676965.1 Occallatibacter sp. | reverse complement strand
ACCAGCGCGATGTGGCTTTCGCCGCCGTTCACCTGGCTCTCGTAGGCGATCATGCGGAACTCGCCATAGCGGGTGTGGATGCGGCTCTCGCCGGCGCGGACGATGTAGCGCTCGTGGCGCAGACGGTAGCGGATGAGCTCGGCGACGGTGAGGATGCGCAGGCCGTGTTCCTGGCAGAAGGGGATCAGGTCGGGGATGCGGGCCATTTCGCCGTCGTCGCGCATCACCTCGCAGATGACCCCGGAGGGGTTGAGGCCGGCCATGCGCGCCAGGTCGACCGAGGCCTCGGTTTGGCCGGCGCGAACCAGGACGCCTCCACTGCGCGCCCGCAGCGGGAAGACGTGGCCGGGGCGGACGAGATCGGCGTAATTGGTCCCGGGGGCGATGGCTACGCGGATGGTGTGGGCCCGGTCGGCGGCGGAGATGCCGGTGGTTACGCCTTCGCGAGCTTCGACCGTCTCAGTAAACGCGGTGCCGAAGCGCGAGTTGTTCACCTGTGTCATGGGGAACAGGCGCAGATGATCTGCGCGTTCCTCAGTCAAGGAAAGACAGATGAGCCCGCGGCCGTAGCGGGCCATGAAGTTGATGTTCTCGGGAGTTACGTGCTCGGCCGCCAGGGTCAGGTCGCCCTCGTTTTCGCGGTCTTCGTCATCGACTACGACCACCATGCGGCCGGCGCGAATGTCCTCCAGGGCTCCGGAGACGTCGGTAAACGGGTGCTCGAACGTGCGCGCTGGGCTGGGCATGACCTGAAGTTATTCTCGCCTATTCCGGGGTTTTGCGAAATAGCAGGATATCTCCGGATTGTTAGCAGATTGTCGATTTTGCAACGTCGGCCGAGCCGCTGGACGCGCAAACAACAAAAGCGCCGCACGAAGGCGGCGCTTTTGCATTGAGAGGAGGAGAATAGGATCCCTACAACGTCGATTCAATCTCAAATCCCCAGGCCTCGAGCAGCGCCTCGGGGATGTACTTGGAATTCTTGTTCCGGCGAGCCCACTCCCGAAGACGGGTAGACCGAATGTACTGGTCAGGGCTGAGCTTGAACTCCTTCACAATCTGCTCGAAGGAGGTCACAGTGGGCACAACCGGGCCGATGGGCTCCGGCTTGCCCAAATTTGGATTTCCACGACGCTTTGCCATGATTTGTTGTCCTTAGAAGAAGAATTTCTTACGACGTTCTGTTCGCAAACTGGCGGGGGTTCCTGTTTGGTCCAAGGGTTACTCTCGGCTTCCTATTTTACGGATTTTTTCTTCAAAAATCAATAGCAAAATGGCGCGATTACGGTTCATTCTTTGGAACTACCGGTTAGGACATTGCTCGATTCATCAAATTCATTCTAAAGGTAATAACCTTCGGGTTGACCTGCTTCCACGGGGTCTTGGACCAAGGTAGACACGGGCAGAATTGGCGAAAATCCTGCCCCATGGGGCAGGATACTACTATGACAACAAACCTGCGAGCGCTGCCGATCAGCCTGGTGTTGCTGGCCCTGGGAGCGGCTCACTGCCATGCGGCGGAATTGAGAGTGAGCCGCCAGGCTCTGGAGCGCACTTTGCAGCAGCAGCTCTTCAGTGGACCCGATGGCCGCTATTATCTGAAAGGGAACGCCCAGACCGCCTGCGCCGTCTACGGGGAAGACCCTCACCTGAGCTTTGCCGGAGACCGCATCCTGGTACGGCTCAAGACCCACGCCCGGCTGGGCAAGGCGGTCGGGGGCGCGTGCCTGGGGGATTGCCCTCAACCCGACCGCCGCGGTCTCGGTTGCTCCCGAAGGAGACGGCGAGACTATCGGCTTCCGTGACGCGCGCGTGGAGCGGGCAAGCGACCAGGCAGAGCTGAACTTTTTGCTCACGCCGTTTCTCAGCCGGCAGATCCCTTCCAGCATGAAGGTGAACGCCGCCGACCTGCTGCGCAAGGCGCTGGAAGGTTCGACCGCGTCATCGGGCTACAAGGTCACGGTCGATCGGCTCAAGATCCATTCGATTCAGATCGATGGCGAGGCATAAACATACTTGGGACACCAGCTTTGGTGCGTCTGCTTCATAGGGATCAAAAACCCGTGCGATTCTGCACGCATTATGATTCAGATTGAAGCACCCCTTTCGCTGTACATAATGGAGCGCAAGCACACCAACACGTCGGTTAACCGGGCTGGAGACTTCATTTCTGGCAGGGCTGATGGTTGGTTGCCGCTTTTCATATCTGATAAGGGACAATGGGAAAAGCAATTCGACGAGAGTTTTGGCATCATGGCGGAGTGGCGCAGCATTCATGCCGTGCCACTAAAGGCGGTGTCGGCGCTCTTGGCTTCCGAAGCCTCCACCATCGATGGCTCTCCAATTGTGAGTGAACGCCTGAAACGATTCAGGTCCATACGCTCGAAGTTGCAGAGATTTCCGGTCAACAATCTGGCGACAATGCAGGATATTGCTGGATGCCGCGCAGTTGTTCAGGCGGTTTCTCACGCCTACAAATTGAGAGACCAAATAATCGGGAGACTGCAATCTCAATCCGACGGGCCGCAGATAATCGACAAGTGGTCAAAGGACTATATCGCCGATCCGAAGCCTGACGGATATAGGTCTCTTCATCATGTAGCGAAGTTTTATAGCGCAGACGCAGCCCTTTCCCATTGTAATGATTTGAAGGTCGAGATTCAGATTCGATCGCAAATGCAACACGCATGGGCCATGGCGGTTGAGACGGCATCCGCCGTGACAAATCAAGCGCTGAAGTCTGGCGAAGGTCAGGAATTATGGAAGAGATTTTTCTTTCTTGTTGCCGAAATCATCGCGGCAAACGAAGGCATGCCAAGCTCCTTGACTAATGACTTCGAACACACTGGCGCACGCCGCGAAGCTGCCGAACTCGCGGGACGATTGCGGGTCTTGAATCTGCTGAGCAGCATGCAGCACGTTCTGGAAGACTTTTCCACCTTCGAAGGGACTGGAGGGCGAGATTTGTACCTTCTTGTGTTGGATTCTCAGAAACGAGAAATTAACTACGTTGGCTACAAGAAAGAGGATTTTAAGCAGGCGTCAAACGACTATGCGGAGCAAGAGCGTGAGCACCAAAATGAAGAGGACGTTCACGTGGTTCTAGTCTCAGCGGAGTCTTTAGAGGACCTGAAAAGCGCGTATCCCAGCTTTTTCCTAGACAGCACGGGGTTCATCGCCCTGATCCGAGATCAGGTCTTTGGTTCTTGATGCTTGGGAGTTGGCGATATAATCTAGGCAACAGAAAAGCCCTCGGTGCTAGCCGAAGGCTTTGGATCTTTGAGATGTGCGGAACCCTCTAGAGCGCATGTTAGCGCATTGGAGAGTTGCGTGCAAACTCAGTCTCGCGCGGCGTCAGTGTCCGCAAATTCAAAGAGGCCTAGCGTAGAACCGTCCCCAAAAATGAAGGTCAGTGCGGAGCGAAAGTGCAGCCCGAATGGGCCTTCTCCCCCACCAAGCATTGATCGCTCGTCTCCGTACTTACGAACAACGAATAGGGCCGGATCGAAGCCAAGGAACGGAGACCCCGGAGTCTCTGGGTCTTGCAAGACCCAGAGAGTTCCATCGGGCACATATCGAATCACTCCCGCTAAAGAGGCACGAGTGCGCCCATCGGCGGAAGTAAACAGTGCCTGCACTTTTCTTGATTCCGTACTCAGTTTATGCAGCAAATCCATTGTGACTTGTAGTGTTATCGGAGAACCAGTTCCTTCAGAAGACATGTTCCTTCTCCTAGTTCGCAGCTGCGGCCTAACCGAGGCGAGACGTTGGGCTCAAATGATGGGGATCGCTCACAAGAATTCCGTGTCTTTGCTTGCGGAATTGAAGATTGCGCTATGATACTCCCATGAAGCCGACGCCGAATACTCCCGAATTTGACCGCTTCAAAGACGCCTTGCGGCGCATGATGAAAGTGTCGAAGGTTGAGATGAATCGGCGCATTGAGGCAGAGAAAAAGCGGAAGGCTAAACCTTCCGCTTCCCCCGTCTTTGACGATTCATCCAAGCAGGCCAATTAGAAGGCTTCCGTTTCTCCCACCTTGCCAGTCAGTTCCGCGTAGGTGATTCGCTTGCCTGCGAACTGCGAAACGGCCAGCATGAAGCGGTCGGCATCGGTCAGCGGATTATCTTTGGTCGCGCGGTTGTTGTAGCGGAAGACCTGTTCGTCCACGTACCGGCCCAGGTGGAACGGCTCGACAGCGACGTAGGTTCCCTTGAGCCCGCGTTTGAGCAGCGACCAGAAATTCTCGATTCCCTGGGTGTGGACTTCGCCGCGCACGTACTCCTGCACGTGGTTCACGGTCTCGTGGACGAAATCCCGAGTCTCAAGGCGGTCATAGCCAGTGGCCCTATCGGTATAGACGGTTGCTTTGTGTTCGATCTGATTGAGAATCTCGTTCTGCAAGGTTTCGCGGGATACATCGGGAATCACCTTGGCGCGGACTCTGCGGGCCTCACGTTCAAGCATCCCCATGACGATAGCCTTTCCTTGGTGGGCCTTGAGGCCATTGCCTAGGCCGATGCGGCGTGAGCGGTGCATGTTCTGATACTTCCCGCCGATCAGGGTCTCGTCCACTTCGACAGGGCCGCCAGTGATCTTGCCCCAACTGCCACTACTCAGCGCCAGCCGGATTCGATGCAGCATGAACCATGCCGACTTCTGAGTGACTTCCACATCGCGGGCGATCTCATACGAACTGATGCCGTTCTTGCAGTTCACGACCAGCCACAAGGCGGTCAGCCACTTATCGAGCGGGATCGGCGAGTCTTCCATCACGCTCTGAGTCTTGACGCTGAATTGCTTGTAGCAGTCTTTGTTCATGCACTTCCAGATTCGGCGCGAAGACAGATACGACACGCGCTTGCTTTCGCAGTGGGGACAGGCAACTCCGTCTGGCCATCTCATAGCCGCAACGAGTTCAACACACACATCGGGATCGTCGAAGTAGCGAGTAGCTTGCAGCAGGCCTTTAGGGAATCTCTTAGGGGTTTTCATAGCTCTCTCAGTATGCCAAAGCGCCACTGGTGCGTCAAGTATATTCATACCGATGGCGACGACCTGGTGGTGGACGTGGATGGCGGCCTGAGCGTGAAGTGAATTCGCCCTCACCGGGTGCGTCGGCCGATTCAATCTGGACGGCTGCGGCAGGTGGAAATTCGGGCCGGATTGGATCCATCACAGTGCCTTTGGTGGCGATGCACGTTTCGATTCTTCTTAGAACCTGTCAAGAAACTTCATTTGTGTGAAGGGTACGGGCTTTAGCCCGTACATCAGAGCCCGCAAATGATCGGGCTTTAGCCCCTGAGGGAGGATTTATCAGGAGTTAGCATCCCCTCAGCGGCTAAAGCCGGAAACCAGAATCAGCTCTTAATGTACGGGCTCAAGCCCGTACCCTTCAAAGCGCTTAGTTTTTAGACAGGCTTTTAGATTTACCCGCGGCAACCGACTCAAGTTACCAAATGTCTTAGTGCATGTCTTAGTGCTGTATCTGGAGCGCCCCGCGATGCAACGATGCGCAGTTGCATGATGTTTGGGGGGGCGCTTCGGATACAGCGACTTGAAGGAAGCCGCCCCCACGGAAGCCTATGCACTTTGCA
>JBAUBR010000372.1:0-26619 GCA_049676965.1 Occallatibacter sp. | reverse complement strand
GTCGTCGCCGGCGGCCAGCAGGCCGAGCAGCGCCCACGCAGTTTGCGAGGGAGTGCTGGGCCCGATGCCGCGCGTGTTGGGATCGTCGTAGCTGCCGCAGGTTTCACCCCAGCCGCCATCGGGATTCTGCACCATGCGGATCCACTCGGCGGCCTGCTGAATCTGCGGCTCGTGGTTGTCGATGCCGATGGCTTCGAGCCCGCGCAGCACCAGGAACGTGCCGTAGATGTAGTTCACTCCCCAACGCCCGAACCAGCTGCCGTCCGGCTCCTGCTCGGAGAAGATGAACTCGATGGCCTTCTGAATGCGCTTGTCCTCGCGGCTGTAGCCGTAAGTGGAGAGCATTTCGAGAATGCGGCCGGTGATGTCGACCGTGGGCGGATCGAGCATGGCGTTGTGGTCGGCGAAGGGGATGTACTGGAAGATCATCTTCGAATTGTCTTTGTCGAAGCTGCCCCAGCCGCCCTCGCGGCACTGCATGGCGAACTCCCAGGCGATGGCGCGCTCTACCACTTGAATCTGATAGCGCTCGCGAGGATTGTCCACCTTGCTCAAGGCCAGCAGCACCTGCGCGGTGTCGTCGGTGTCGGGATAAAACTCGTTGTTGAACTCGAAGTACCATCCGCCGGGCTCGGTGTTCTTCACCTTCACGGCCCAGTCGCCCTTGTGGCGTACCTCTTTCGACAATAGCCAGTCGGCCGCCTTGATCATGCGCGGATGGTTGCGCGGAACGCCGGCCTCGCCCAGCGCGTAGACGGCCTGCGCCGTATCCCATACCGGCGAAACCGCAGGTTGCATGCGGAAGGTAGGTTCGGGCATGTCGGCGGTCGGCGGCTGCTCGATGCCGAGGCGCTCGAACTCGTCGCGCGCGCGAATGACCTGCGGATCGTCTTCCGAGTATCCCAGGCAGCGCAGGGCGATGATCGCGTTGAGCATGGCGGGATAGATGGCGCCAAGGCCGTCGGTCATCTCCAGGCGCGCGAGCATCCATTTTTCCGCCTGCTTGAGGGCCAGCTTGCGCAGGGGGCGAATGTGCACCGCCTCAGCCAAATGGAAGATGCGGTCGGCGATGAGGAAAGCATTGCGCCAGGAGAAGAGCTTTTTGCGGTCGATGCGCAGGCGCAGGATGGAGTTGGCGCGGCCGCCTACAAACAACTCATCGATCCCGTGCTCGGGAGGGATTTTCTTGAAGGGCTTTTTGGCGTAGATGATGGCCAGGGGTACCAGGATCGAGCGCGACCACGAGGAAATCTCGTAGATATTGAAGTAGAACCAGTTGGGAAAGAGGACGATTTCCGGAGGGATGGCGGGAACGGCGTCGTAATCGTATTGGCCGAGCGAGCAGAGATACATTTTGGTGAACGTGTTGCACGCCACTACGCCGCCATGCGCGAGGATCCATTTGCGGCACTTGGCCAGGCGCGGATCGTCGGGGCCAATGCCCATGAGCTTGGCTGAGAAATAGCATTTTACGGAGAGCGAAATGTTGCCGGGGCCGCCGGGATGGAGACTCCAGCTACCGTCGTCCTTCTGATAGCGCATCATCTCCACCAGCGCGCGCTTCAGTCGCGCAGAATCGCCGGTCTCGAGCAGCGTGTGGAGGAAGATGTAGTCGGCCTCGAGCATCGAATCGGCCTCGAGTTCGCCGCACCAGAAGCCCTCAGGATCTTGCTGGGAGAGAAGAAATTCCGTCGACCCGGCAATCGCCGACTCTACGTCAGCCAAATCCGCATCGATGCGCCCGAACCTTGGAGTAGAGGAGGGGGTGGTGGGGTGTGAAGCCGTCACCGGTCCTGCTTGCTCAAGTCTCATTCGATGTTCGATGAAGCGGCCCCTCCTTTGACCTAACAGCCCGGTCGAACTTTACTCAAATCCGTGCACCAACACCTGCTGCACAGTTAGATTCCGCTTGCCGCTACTGTATCGCAAACTTTTCGGCTCATAGCGATTTTATTGTTTCGTCTTATGCAAATCCGGCCGATTGCCGGATGCATCCAGAGCGTTTACGGCCGGTTGGTTTTCAGCGCGGGCCGCCGGCCTGCGGCAGAATCAGCTCACATGGACCGGGCTTCCGCCGCCAGCGCTCCCGATCGCCTGGACGATTTCCGGAGGCAAGCCGAAGCGGACATTTTCCGGCATTACCTCAACTTCTTCGACGCGTGCGAATCCGTTTAGTCGCAGATAATTCACGACGTCCTCGACGAGCACTTCGGGGGCCGATGCTCCGGCGGTGACAGCAACATTCTGCACATTTTCAAGCCATTTCGGGTCGATCGCGGCGGAGTTGTCAATCAGGTAACCGATGGTTCCCAGGTTGCGCGAAACCTCGACCAGCCGGTTGGAGTTGGAACTGTTGGTGGATCCCACCACTAGAACGAGTTCGGCGTTGTGGGCCACGTTGCGCACGGCCACCTGGCGGTTTTCCGTGGCGTAGCAGATATCCTGCGAGTGCGGCCCGACGATGTTGGGGAACTTGACCTTGAGCGCGTGGATGATGTCGCGGGCTTCATCCAGGCTGAGGGTGGTTTGCGTGAGGTAGGCAACGCGGTCGGGATCGGGAACTTTGAGCGCCTCGACCTCGGCCACGTTTGAAACCACCTGGGTCACGTCGGGCGCCTCGCCCAGCGTGCCCTCGATCTCGTCGTGGTCGCGGTGGCCGATCAGCACCAGCGAATAGCCCTGTTTGGCGAACTTGACCGCCTCGATGTGGACTTTGGTAACCAGCGGGCAGGTTGCGTCGATCACCCTGAGGCCTCGGCCTTTGCTGCGCTCGCGCACCGCCGGCGACACGCCGTGGGCCGAGTAGATGACGCGCTGGCCATCGGGCACATCGTCGATCTCATGCACAAAGATCGCGCCCTTTTCGGCCAATTCATTCACAACATAGCGGTTATGGACGATTTCGCGGCGAACGTAGATGGGCGCGCCGAAGGTTTCGAGGGCAATCTTCACAATGTCGATAGCGCGCACCACGCCGGCGCAAAACCCGCGCGGCTTGAGCAGAAGCACGCGTTTCTCGCCTGTGGAGGCCGCGGCCGGGGCGCCATTCGAAGTTGCTTCGAGCAAAGTCGTGGTCACAGGCTAAGTATACCAAGGCAGCGGTGTTGACGGAGCCTGCGGCGGGCCGTCTAGCGGGGATTTGGGTGTTGCAGATTTGATTCCGGTCGAGGCTCAACAGGCCTGACCCCACGGTACTTTGCCGCTAGCACGCTCCGCGGCACGACTCAAACGGGACGCGGGACGCGCCGCCGAACTATTTATGGTCAAGTTATGGTCAAGCAGGTTTTAAGAATTGGTTTTCACTTGCAGACGGAGGCCAGCATTCTCCTCATGCAGGCCGTTTCAATGGCTTTCCTTTTCTGGCGGTCACGAAACCTGACCAGAGCCAACGCCAGCAGGCTGGCGCCTGAGACAAAGAGAATTTCGTAGAATTCGTATGCCATGCGGGCATCGCCTCCGCTGAGATGATGAAAAACGAAACCGCCCTGCTCCAGTTCTCAGGTAGGATGCAGGGTCGCCCGCCTGGGGTTGGGCTCAGGCATAAAAATAGAGATGATCGTTGCTCGAATCCCGGCGCTGCAGGGGGAAATGCCGCAATATAGTAACTAAAGTTCAGGAAGCATACTGTCCCTGGGTAATTTGAAAGCGGCGTTGATGCCCGGGATCAGCGTTTTACTGCCGGTATTGGAAATGAACAAATGGGCGCAGCTCTTTGATTCGCGCCCGACACGCATCCAAACACTATGCCCCTTGGCCTTAATCGCGGCTCGCTGCGCTCTTTAATCGTTGGGATTGTGATCGGGTTCCTGCTGCTGGCGGGGATTGCCCACGTGGCGCGCAGCGGGATCTGGAATCGCTTCGCGGGGTTCATGACCGGGCGCAGCACGCGCGTGGATGTTTCTTCGCCGGCGGTCGTGGATCGGATCCGGCAACTGTCGCGGCTCGAGACCGTGGACTTCTCGCTGGACAAGATTGTCGAGGGCGAGCGGGGGAGCGCGTATCTACCCGATTTCCTGGTGGGCGATAAACTGCTGCTGATTGCGCACGGCGATGTGACGGCCGGAGTGGACCTGGCCAAGCTGGGGGCGGGCGACGTGTGGGTGCATGGAGATTCGGTGACCGTCAAACTGCCGCAGGCGGAGGTGTTTTCGACGCGCATCGACAACGCCAGGACGCGGGTCTACTCGCGCATGACCGGGCTGCTGGTGGCGGCCGATCCGAACCTGGAAACGCAGGTGCGGCAGGCGGCCGAGGACCAGATTGAAAAAGCGGCACTGGCGGATGGAATTCTGGACAAGGCGCGGGAGAACGCGCGAACCAGTGTGACGGCGCTGCTGGAGGGGCTGGGATTCAAGAACGTGCAGGTGGGATCAGGTGGGATAGAGGCCGTTCGCGGTTCCCAGTTCTGAGTTCGTTAGAGCGTGATGGATTCGTGGTATCCCACCCTTTCGCCAACTTCGGGCGAAAGGATGGGGCACGGATCGTGTTTCGCTCGGCGAGCTTTTCCTTGAGTCCCCTTCGAGGCTGAAGCCGGTACCCTTCCGGTTCCAACTTTCTCCGCACGCGGTAAAGTCATGCCCCGGTGCATCCGATTCATTGGGCGGGCGCTTCAGGCTGGGACGAGTCGCGCTGCACTTCGGAATCGCGTGAAATCCACCACAGGACCTCGCCGAAGATCTTCCATTTGGAGGCGTTGCTGATGTCGACGGGAGCAAATTTGTAGTTGGCCGAGACCAGCAGGTCGGAGCCACCGAGGCGCTCGAGGCGGGCGACCTTGAATCCCAGGTCGCGATGTGAAACGACGGTAATGCACTGGTGGAGGCGTTCGCGGTCCTTGACGGCGGTATCGACAAAGAGGATGGAACCGGGGTTGATGGCCGGCACCATGGAATCGCCGGCCAGGTGCATGGCGACCATGTTTTCCGGGTGCGGGCACCAGGCCAGAGGGGCGAGCAACACGTCTTCGATCTCGACCTGGGAGAGGCTCACGTTTTCGTGGGGCGGGATGCGATCGCCGTAAGCGGTTACGTTGAGCAGCGGAAGGGCAACGGCGTTGCCATTGCCCGCCAAATTGCGGGCGAGCTTTCTAGGGGCGACGAGATGGAAGTCCTGCAAGCTGACCCGCAACGATGAGAGGGCTTTAAGAAAGCTGGCGTCGAGCAGGCCCGAGGTGTCCATGCCGGCGCGCTCCCAGAAATAGACGCCATCGGGAGGCGCGGCGAGATTGCCCAGCGCGACGTAGCTCTCGGCGGTGGGTTCGTGGCGGCCCTGCAGCCAGCGGGAAACGGTGGGCGGCGACACGCCGAGACGTTCGGCGAGGCCCGCCTGGCTGAGTTTCAGATGGGTAAGGAGCCGACGGATTCGCTCTGCCCACTCGCTCGACACTTCTTTCTGTGCGACCATCGGGGCCCCCGCGCCTTTACGAATTCCTTATTTCACTAGTGCAATTTCGCCAATGAAATGAACGATTTAGCGACACCAGCAGGTATACTAACAGGAACGTTGGCGCATCGTACTGTGTGATGCCGGGTCCATCCTGGATGGCCATTCGACGAGCCTGGGACATCGATAAGTTGCGTCGCGAGAAGAGCATGCAACGAGCTCTATCAGGTAAAGAGAGGGCTCAGGCGCTTTTCGGATACAGGTGAGGTGACCGGACGCACGTTTCTTGCGCGCCGGCATCTAAGTAATTGCATCACTTCCCATCGTTCTTGCAAGAGGAAAGCGCGCTGAGAGGCCCTCCGATGCCATCCATGCCGGGAAGCCGCAAGATATTGATTGTCGACGACGAGGTGAAGGTGGCGGAGACGCTGGACCTCATCTTTTCGACGCGCGGTTATGAAGTTCAGGTGGCTTATTCGGCCGAAGAGGCTATCGAAATCCTGGCCGAATGGAAACCGGAGTTGGCGATCGTGGACGTGATGCTGCCGCGGATGAACGGGATCGACTTTGGCATCGCCTTGAAGTCCAACTATCCCGATTGCGTGCTGTTGCTGCTCTCGGGGCATCCGGGAACCGGTGACTTGCTGGAGGGCGCGCGGGAGCGGGGCCATAGCTTCGACATCCTGGCCAAGCCGCTGCATCCGGCGTTCATTCTGGATACGGTGTCGAATCTGCTGCCGGCGGGAAATGCGCCGGCGGAGGCGTGAGGATACAGCGGAGTTAGCGATGCTCGTGGAGCCAGGTGGGTTAGTTGCGCTTCGAGCGTGTTGCTGGAGTTAATAAGTCGGGTGATTGGTGAAAAGGCTCCGCGACGGGGCCTTTTTTATTGTGTCGATGGAGTCGGGAGTTAGTTTCGGTATCCAAGGAGCCTCCGACTAAGGCCTTGTTTGCGAATCGGCATTCCCTCAGGGGCTATTGAATGCTGCACAAGTAATGTCCTGCTCCCTTGCAACCATGCGAGTGCAGTTGTCCCGCCTGACTTGCATTCCCTCAGGGGCTAAAGCCCTCGATTTTATTGTGTATTTGCGGCACGGCTGAAGCCGTGCCCTTTCAAAGCCTCCGATTCGCGAAGCGATTCAGAGCGGACATTTGTTTTGCAGGAATCAATAAAGCCCTGCCGGTTATGGCGGGTTTTACGTACGGGCTGAAGCCCGTACCCTTCAGGGCACCGACTTATTCAGAAGCTTCTTAAAGCGTGTTTCACAAATGGCCGACCTACCCCAATTGTTAACCCCAAGGGTTAAAACCCTTTCCTTTCCGCTCCGTTTCGGCTCGACTGCTACGGCTGCTGACCAATATGAGTTAGCCGCACAACCCCAAAAACCGGAACAAACTGTAAACCATGCCCCCGGTCTGATGTGTAAAGCAAGTCCCCGGCTGGGCAGCTCGCCGCGGCGAGCGGGTTTATGAACACGCTCTACCGATTGAGCTTATGAAACACGTTCTACTGGAGCTCATGAAAGACGCTCTACCGATTGAGTGGGTGCTCGTGGATTCGACGGCCTTTACCACTCCGAGATGGACGAGATATACTTGCCGGGAAAAAACATACTCCTTGCCTGCTGCCTCATTCGGTTGGGATTCGCGATTAGAAGGCGTTCTCTTCATGGGATCTGTGGAAATGAAAACCCCTGGCGGTAGCAGCAGCGATCTGCCGCACCGGTGCGGAACGACGATATGAAGCGCTTCGAATGGATCCTTCTGCTCGTAGCAGCGGCCCCCACCCTGTTGTGGGCCAATTCAAGAAAAATGACTGTGGCTGAATTGCAGGATGTGCTCACAGGGCTGCACAACTCGCGAAAGAGCGACGAACAGATCGCCAACGAACTGAAGCAGATCGAGCTGACCGAAGAACTGACCCCGGCCGCCATGAACAGCATGGCCGACCTCGTCAATGGACCGTTCTCCACCGAGCAGATGTACGTGCTTGAGGCGCGCAGCGCCATGCTCGCCCCACCTGACACCGACCTGCCTAAAGCCGCTCCTCCCGACGCTGCCGCCCAGCAGGCTCTGCTTGCCAAGGCCCAGGACTATGCCGCCAAGACCTACCCGCAATTACCCCGACTCAGCGCAGCCCATCTCGTCGCCCGCTTCCAGGATGGCGTCGAGACTATCCAGTCCTATGGTGGCATCAACGTCAAAATCGGAAATGGCAACGACCCTCTTTTCGAGCAGATCAGCCACTACACCCGCCTGGTGAATACCCACGCCGACACGGCCGAGATCGACGACGGCATGGAGAAACCGGGCGGCAAGGACGCCACTCCGTGGGGACGCAACGGTCTGGTGAACTCCATGCTCCCATTCCTCCCGGTCGATCTGCTGACAAGTGAAGCGGTCTCTACCGGCAAACCCAAATTCCTCCGCTGGGAGACTATCGCCGGCCACCGGACCGCCGTCTTCGCCTTCGCGGTCGGTAAGAAAAAATCCCACTACGCCATCGACTATTGCTGCTTCCCGGAAACTTCGAGCGTCGGCAACGTCCTCTACGGCGGCAGAGGTCCCAATGCAGCCGGCTCCGCCCTTTTCGGGGGGGCGGGACTATCCGCCAGCCCTTTCTCGAGCCCAGCCAGCCCCACCATTTCCAACGTGTCCGACTGGAACCCTTTCAAAGCCAAGTCCGGCTACCACGGCGAGCTATTCCTCGATCCCGATTCCGGCGCCGTCCTGCGGACCATCGTCGAGGCCGAGTTCAAGCCTTCGGACTTCGTCCACTACGAGGACATCCGCATCGATTACGCCCCAATGCGCATGGGCGGCAACTACCTCTACGTCCCCGTGCGTTCCTTCACCAACGCCGAGGTCGTGCCCAATGGCAACTCCTTCGTGAGTCACTTCGGCGTTCGCCATCAGTACATCACCCAGGACTACAGGGATTTCCGGGCGACGGATGGCACATACCAAGTGGCGGCCCTTCGCACTCAGGGTGAAAGGACCGTTCTCACTCAAGGTGGAAAGACCACCGAGTCGGACGCTTCCTTAGCTCTTAACGGCGTGGAAGGCGACGATCCGGACCCTCCAGGCGGTTTCCCGGCTATTGAGACCCTCTCCCGGCCTGCCGGTCCGCTGGCCATTGCCATCTCTGCCAATCCCTTCCATCGTCCCCCCGACGACGAGATCAAATCCCTCCTCGCCGAAGCCACGCAATCCGCAAACGATTACTGGGCTTCCCTGCCAAACTTCACATGCCAGCAGGTCATGGAGCGATTTGCCGGTTCCAATGGCAAGAACAACTGGGAACACATCGATACGCTCACCGGCCGGCTCGACTACTTCGAGCATCAGGAAGAATGGGAGTTTCAGGAATACGAAAAAGACCACAAAAAAAGCCACGACAGCAGCTCCGATACCGGGCGCGGCGTGTCCGAGTTCGGAATCTTCGGCGGTGTCATTCGCGGTCTGTTCCGGCCATCGGCCAAAGCGGAAATCTCGTGGTTTGAAACCGATTCGCTCGGTGACGGAACCGTGCAGGTGTTCAAATACCGCGTCGCCAAAGAGAACTCGAATCTCTTTCTCCGCGCCAGTTCCACGCAGGTGGTTCTGGTCGGCTTTCACGGTATGGTTTACATCGACAGCGCCACCCACGGGGTGCGGCGCATCACCCAAATCGCAGACGAGGTGCCGAAGAACTATCCCATCCACGAGACCCTCGTCAGTACGGACTACGACTACGTCTCCATCGGCGGGCGGCAGTACCTGCTCCCGATCGGAGCGCAGATCGTCCTGCGGAAAGGGAGTCGCAAGACCAGGTTGGAGCTGAACCAGATACGCTTCAGCGACTTCCATCGCTTCCGATCCACGGCGAGGATTGTGAGCAGCACGCCCGCCTCGGTACACTGACGCTTGCGCAGTTTCTTTCTCTGCTGCCTCACCTCTCCATGTGGCTCGTCCCGCCAGCCATCTTCGGAAATAATGAAAATCCACTCTGCAGTCACGGCACCGATCTGCACCGATTCCAAAACGCTATAGTCCCGAAATTTATTCAACGATTGAAAGGGTACTCCTCGATCCAACGGAAACCGCGATTGGCAAAGAGGAACTTGGTATTGTCCATCAGGCGTAATTGCATGTGGATTTTATGGCCGTCCATCTGGCCGTCGAGAGTCAGTTGATCCGGCGCGGGGCGGTTGAAGGCGAAGTTCGCCTTCCAGTTCTTGTCGCTCGACTTGGTAACTGCAAGGGTCTTGAGTTTCGAGTCGATTGAGACGTTATCGGTGACATGCGAGTCATCCATGGGCAGAAACGTCACTTTATCGGGAAAGTCGAAGATGATGCGGCGAAAGCGGTTGTTGTCGGTGAGCAGCGGCGGGCGCAGTTGTCCATCCACGGTCATCTGATCGACGTTCCAAATGCCATAGAGCGGGGATTTGGGACGGCCTCCGCCGTAGGTGTGCCAGCCATCCCACGCACCATAAATATTGTTCCCCAACATCCACAGCCAGAGAAAGGCCAGGACCGCCGTGGCGATGCGCTTGGCGCGGCTTGATTGGAAGAGAGGCGCCGGCGGTGAGGGCTCGGCTGCTCGGTTCAGCAGGAAGAAATTGAGGAGGCGCTGGGATTCCGGCGCGAGAAGGAGCAGCGACAGCAGAATCAAGTGGAAGGAGAAGAGCTTGACCGGCACATCATAGGTCATGTTGAGCATGAAGACCTGAACCATGTCGGCCAGGCATACGAGGGCGCCGACGGTCACGGTGCGGGGAAAGATGAGCAGGAGACCGCCCGTGAATTCCGCGCAGCCGGCGAAAGTTTCGTAGCCGGGTGAGGCGCCGATGGAGGCCCAGAGGATGCCCATCGGCGACTGATACCCGAATGGCTCGAGCTGCTTGATCAGGTTGGGGAACGACATTTGCAGGGGAACGATCTTGACGAGGCCATAGGCAATCATTTGGCTGGCGAGAGCGACGCGTAGAAAGAGCCGGAACCACTTTTGTAATGTGGGGTAGGCTGGACGCTTGGGGTCGAAGGCGGACCAGAGGACTGCGCCAGCAAACGCGATGACGAGGAGGCAGAAGGACAGGACCCAGTCGAAAGTCTTGTCGCCGCTGCCGCTGTCGGGGTAGAGGAGCTGGGTTTTTACGCGAAAGAGATGCTGGGCGGTCCAAATGACGATGGGCCGCAGGGGCCAGAGCGTAGACAGATCGGGCTGGTCGACTTTGGGGATAGGGAAGATGGAGCTGAATATCTGGTTCGAGAGGCAGAAGAGGGTGAAATAGAGGACGCAGAAGCGGAAGGCGACGCGGTGGGCGAGGGTCCAGCGAAGGGTTGATTGCTGGCTCAGCGCGGGTTCGACCTGGGTTCGCATGGACATCGGAGGCCTCCGATTATTTTTTTGGGGTCGCGCGCATAACGGCGATCGCGCTTACGCCGCCACCACCTCTATGCGCTCCTGTGTGGGTTTGCCCTCCGGTCCTACTACAATCTTCACGGTCCGTCCCAGCCTGAGCAGGCAATCCATCATCTTCATCTCGCTAATGCCGCGAAACTGGCCGCGAAGCATTTTGGAGAGTTTGGGTTGGGTGAGTCCCAGCACGTTTGCAGCCTCCTGCTGACTCCATCCCCGCCCACGCAGAATCTCGGCTATCTTCGAGACCAGCTGCGCCTTCACCAGCATCTCTTCAGCATCGGGAAAGCCCAACTGCTCATAAACATTCATGGATTCCTCGGCTTTGCTCACCGCTCGCCTCCTTTTGCCTGCGCCTCGGCGTCCTTCAATCGCGCGCGGATCAAATCCATTTCCGGCTTGGGCGTCTCGATTCCGCGAGTCGACTTCTTCTGAAAACAATGCAACACGTAAACTGCTTGCGTAAAGCGCACGGTATAAACCGCGCGGTAGGTGTCGCCGCGCCAATCTTCACGACTTCCACGACACTCGACGAACCAAACCCCTTGAGCGGCTTCGCGTTCGGATGAAGCAAGCCGATTTGCGCCTGGTACAAGGCAAACCCGAAGACCTGCTGGACTTGATCCGGCATGGCCATCAGGTCTTTCTTCGACGATCCGACCCAGCGCAGCGGCCTAAGCGTCTGGCCCACCTCGCAATTATGCCCATTTTGGTATACGAAGTCGAGAAAATACAGCTCATTGTTGCTTTCCCGCGTGCGGTCAGCGGCTGGCGGCGATCATTTGGGCGGCGTGCTGGAGGCTGGCTTCGGTGACCTTGGCGCCGGATAACATGCGGGCTACTTCCTGAGTGCTGGCTTGCCGGTCGAGGAGGCGTATTTGCGTTTTGGTGCGGCCGTGGTCTTCGCGCTTGTCGATGAGGAAGTGCAGGTCTGCAAAGGCGGCTATCTGCGGGAGATGAGTGACGCAAAGGACCTGCTGGCCGCGGCTGAGGGATTTTAGTTTTTGGCCTACGGCTTCGGCGGCGCGGCCTCCGATGCCGATGTCGATCTCGTCGAAGACCAGGGTGCGGGGGGTGGGGTTTTTCTTGCGCGATTTGGAGGCTGTTTCTTCGACGGCTACCTTGAGGGCGAGCAGGACGCGGGACATTTCGCCGCCGGAGGCGATTTCGGTGAGGGGTTTGAGGGGTTCGCCGGGGTTGGTGGCGATGAGGAATTCGATATGGTCCCAGCCTTGAGGGGTCCAGTTTTCCCCGGGGGATAAATGGGAGGGCTGAAGCCCAGCCCTACCAGCCCCTTCATTTTTAAGGGGTTCAATGTACGGGCTGAAGCCCGTACCCTTCATGGATCCCTCAGGGGCTGAAGCCCCGCTCTCGATCGCTTTGGCATCGGCACGACTGAAGTCGTGCCCTGACTCATTTCCGTGAGAGGCGATGGATTTGCCGGGGCTGAAGCCCGGGCTTACCGCCCGATTCGACTCTGGGCTGGCATCGGCACGACTGAAGTCGTGCCCTTTCAAAGCACCCGTATCGTCGCGGGATTCGACGGCGATATCTGTGGCGGAATGGACGGCGATTTCGAAGTGGACCTTCATGGCCAGGGAGTTGATCTGGGATTCGGCTTGTTTGGCTAGCTTGGCGGCGGCGGCTTTGCGCTCGGCGCTTAGGACTGACGCGGCGGCGCGGTAGGCCGATGCGGCGGAGTCGAGCTGGGTGCGGAGATGGCGGAGGATTTCGTCGCGGTCTTCGACTTCGGCCAGCTTGCTTGCTACATCTTCGGCGAAGGCGATGACTTCGGCGACGGTTTTTCCGTATTTGCGCTTGAGGCGGTCGAGTAATGCCAGGCGGTCTTCGATTTCGGTTAGGCGCTCGGGCGAGGCGTTGATGCGGTCGGCGTAGTCGCGCAGGGCGCTGCTCACGTCGCTGACCGCGGCGCGGGCGGATTCGAGCTGCTCGGCGGAGGATTCGAAGCGAGCGTCGTAGCGGGCGAGTTCTTCCACGTTGCGGAGGGCTGCGCGCAGGGAGACTTCAGCCGAGGCGCTGCCTTCGTAGAGCTGGTCGTAGGCGCTCATCGCGGCGGCGTAGAGCTTTTCGGCGTTGGCCAGGACGCGCTTTTCGGATTCTAGCTCTTCGTCTTCGCCGATGATTAGATGCGCTTGTTCGATCTCCTTGCGCTGATAAATCCAGAGGTCGACCATGCGCAGGCGGTCCTGCTCGCCGCGCTCCAGGTCGTCGAGTTTTTCCTGGGCGGTGCGCCAGCGGGCATGGGATTCGGCTACGGCATCGGTGGAGATGCCGGCGAAGCGGTCGAGTAACGTGCGCTGCTGCTGCTGGTCGAAGCTGGAGAGAGTTTCGGTCTGCGCGTGGACCAGGGCCAGCTCCGGCGCGAGCTGCTTGAGGACGGTGACGGTGGCGGGCTGGTTGTTGACGAAGACGCGGGCTTTGCCCGAAGACAGGATTTCGCGGCGGAGGATGATTTCGGCGCCTTCGGCGTCGATGCCGTTTTCTTCGAGGATGGATTCGGCGGCGGGGGTGGACTCGAAGACGCAGGAGACCATGGCTTTGTCCGCGCCGTGGCGGATCAACTCCGTTGAGCTTTTCCCACCCATCAGAAGTGCCAGTGCGTCCACGAGGATGGACTTGCCGGCTCCGGTTTCGCCGGTGAGGAGGTTCAGCCCGGGGCCGAAGGAGGCGATGGCGTGGTCGATGACGGCGTAGTTTTCCGCGCGCAGCTCGATGAGCATGTTTTTAATGTCCATATACCCGCGCTGATCGGGAATCGGCTGCATCCAATCCAGATAGCGGGATTTCCGAGCGCAGCATAGCATGAAGAGCGCGGTTCACGCGCCGGCTGCGCCGGGGGATGGTGGGACCGGTGTGGGAATCAATGCCGCAGAGGCTGAAGCCCCTCTCCTATGACAGGCCTGAATGTACGGGCTGGAAGCCCGTACCCTTCACACCGGATGGCATTCAAACCCGGATCGCGGTTACTTCTGATCGCGGCTTTGGGACCAGATGAATCACTTGGAGGGCGGTTTCGCGTCTGATAATTTGAAGACTGAGGTGAACTGAGATTTTCCCCTTCGCTAACCTCCTCCTTTTGCAAACCGATAGCGGCGCGCCGGCGGCGGCACCGACCACGCACGGGGCCAGCGCGCTGGTTGAGATGGTGCAAAACAGCGGGGGCATCGCCATTGGCGTGCTGGTTCTGCTGCTTTTCGCCAGCCTTTACTCGTGGACGGTGATTCTGGGCAAGTGGTCGACCTTCGGCAGAGTCACCCGGCAGAGCCGGCGGTTTCTGCGGACTTTTCGCAAGGCCACGCGGCTCAACGAGATTGCCGCGGTGAGCGCCGACTACCAGCCCAGCCCGCTGGTTGCGGTGTTCGATGAGGTGTACGAGACCTACAAGCGGCAGACCGGGGGATCGGGGCCTCCGCGAAGCGTGCCGGCGCTGGAGCGGGCGGCGCAGACGGCGGCCAGCGAGTCGGTGACGAATCTCGAACGGCGTATGACGTGGCTGGCGACGATTGCCTCGGCGAGCCCGTTTGTGGGGCTGTTTGGAACGGTGATCGGCGTGGTGGATGCGTTTCACGGGCTGGGCGCGGAGGGAACGGCCACGCTGCGCGCGGTGGCGCCGGGAATCAGCGAGGCGCTGATTACGACGGCGGCGGGACTGTTTGTGGCAGTGCCGGCGGTGGTGGCTTATAACCAGTTCTCGGCGCGCATCCGCGTGTTTGCCTCGGCCATCGATGATTTTGCGCGCGAACTGCTGAATTCGCTCGAAGAGATTCCGGTGCGGGCGGCGGCTCCGCGCGGCGAAATGCCGCAAGAGGTTGAACGTGGCTTTTACAAGTAGCGCGGGAGCGACGCGGACTTCGCTGGCGGAGATCAACATTACGCCGCTGGTGGACGTGGTGCTGGTGCTGCTGGTCATCTTCATGCTGACGGCGCCGGTGCTGCAGTCGGGGATCGAGGTTGCGGTTCCCAAGACGCGCACCGTGCGGCAGATCACGCAGCAGCGCATGGTGCTTACGATCGATTCGCATCAGCAGCTTTTTCTCGACGACAAGCCGGTGAATATTCACGAGCTGCCGCAGAAGCTGCATCATCCGGGGGAGGAGGATGCGAAGCAGGTGATTTATCTGCGCGCCGATGCGCAGATTCCGTTTGGGGTGTTCGCGACGGTGATGGATGCGGTGAAGCAGGCGGGGATTACGAATATTTCGATTGTGACGCAGCCGCTGGAGGGGAAGTGAGGGACTAAGGGACTAGGGACTAAGGGACTAGGGACTAAGGGACTAGGGACTAAGGGAATGAAGCTGACTGCATTTCAGGTGCATAAGTCGTGGCTGATACCGGCAACGCTGGTGCTGATCGCAACTGGCTTGGCCGACTGTATCGCTGTGTGGTATGCGAAGCGGCCAATTCTGTGGGCGACAGCGATCGCTTCATCGCTTCCGATTTCCTTGTTCGTTTGCGTGGTACTACCCATGCTGCGTCGGGAGAGCCGAAAATCTTGAACCGGTGTCGTCGGGTCCCGAGGCGACGGGATGCGAGAGGTTTGGGGACCTAGGGCGGAGATCAGGGGACTGAGGGATTTGGGTCAGGCTAGAGAATGAGCGTACTGCTGGAAACTGGCGGGCAACTGGAGCGGGCGTTTGGGCGGGAGCCGGTGGCGGGGCCGGCGGCGGGGTCGCTTGTGCTCCATGCGGCGCTGGCTTGCTCCCTTGTGTTTTATGGGCTGCTGGCGGGGTTGTTTCATCACAATACCTGGGGTGGGACGCCGGGCACGGGGACGATCCAGGTGCAAATTACCAGTTCCCTGCCCTTGCCTGCCGTGAAGGTCAATGACAATGTGCTGACTACGCAGACCCCCAGCGAGGCGCCGGCGCTGCCGGAGACCAAGCCGCAGCAACAGCAGATGGATTTGAACGCGATTCCGATTCCGGGACGACACGAGAAACCCAAACCGCAGCCGCTGCCCAAGACGCAGCCGCACCAGCCTCCGCCGCCCAAGCAGGACAACTACGCGCGGTATGGAGAGCAGGCGGGGCAGGCGATTCCGCGGTCGCTGGCACAGACGGGTTCGAATGGGCCGACTTCGGTCAGCGATACGGATTTCGGCAGCCGCTTTCCGTGGTATGTGGATGCGATCAACCGCAAAATGGCGACTACGTGGAACAAGTTGGAAGTGGATGCGCGGACTCCGCACGGGTCGCGCGTGTATATCATCTTCACGATCGGCCGCGGCGGCAGCCCTTCGAGTGTGCAATTGTCGCAGTCGAGCGGCAGTTCAACGCTGGACAGCTCGTGCATACGCGCGGTGCAGCGTGTTGACACATTTGGTCAGCTTCCCGCGGGATATAATCAAAGTACGTTGAAGGTTTTTTATTATTGTGAGTATTGAGGGCTCTCGCTGAGGATCTTTGACGTATCCAGCGCCATGTTCAAACGCCTGCGCCCGCGTGCGCGCTCGATGTTCCGCTCGCTACCTGGCCGATCTTCCCCATCGCGCCACCTACCCGGAAGGACTGCATACACAATGAAGTTAAAGATGCGGGTTTCCCCGCCTGCTTCCTTGCGCCTTTTTTACCTCATTCTTTTTCTGGTGGCCGGCTTCGCCGCGCAACGGGCGCAGGCGCAGGACTGGGTGCGCACGGGCACCAATCTCGGGCAGGATAAGATTCGCCTGGCGGCGGCGGATTTCAAGCCGGTGGGCGACGATCCGCAGACGCCGACGCTGAAGGCGACTTTCGACGCGACGCTGTATAACGACCTGACGAACGCCGGTATCTTCGACATGGTTGCCAAGAGCATGTCGCCGCAGGGAACGCCGGGCTCTCCACAGGAGATTCAACTGGCGCAGTGGGCAGCGGCGCCGGCCAGCGCTACGGACGTGGCCTTTGGCGCGCTCTCCGTTTCGAATGGGCGGCTGATCGTATATGGATGGCTCGACGATACGCGCAACACCACGAACCCACAGGTGCTGGGCAAGCAGTACAACGAAGCTGCTAGTCAGGATATGGTACGTATCCTGGCGCATCGGTTCGCCGACGAGATCATCAAACAATTAGGTGGAGGCGTAAACGGGATCGCCGAGACCACGATTTACTATGTGAGCTCGCGCAGCGGCTCGAAAGAGATCTGGGCAATGGATTACGACGGCGAGAACCAGCGCCAGATCACGCACCTGGGCACGATCTCCATTTCGCCGCGCATTTCGCCGGATGGATCGCGGCTGGCGTTCTCTTCGCTGGGGAACGAAGGCTGGTCGATACGGATGTATTCGATGGACCTGAACCGGATGGTGAGCTTTCCCGCGGGCGCGGTGGGCGGTGCGAATCTGACGCCGGCGTGGTCGTCAGATGGTTCGAAGATCGCGTTCTCTTCGTCGCGCTCGGGCGATCCGGAGATCTGGGAGTGCGACGCGGGCGGGGGCAATCTGCACAAGCTGACTTCGTTCCGCGGGCCGGATGTGGCGCCGACCTGGAATCCGCGCACCAACGCGCAGATTGCGTGGGTGAGCGGGCGCACGGGTCTGCCGCAGATTTACACCATGGACCAGGACGGCGGAAATGTTCAGCGAATCACGGACGGGGGATACGCGATCTCGCCGTCGTGGTCGCCCAACGGACAGATTCTGGCTTACAGCTGGCGGCGGAACTACGGTCCGGGCGATCCGGGAGCGCGCGATATTCACATCATCGATCTGGCCAGCCTGCGCTGGGACCAGATCACGCACGAGTCCGGCAGCAACGACTTTCCGTCGTGGGCGCCGGATGGGCGGCACATTGTGTTTGAACGGCAGATTGGCCATCGCACCGATATATGGACGATGCTGGCCGACGGAACCGACCAGCGCCAGCTTACGCACTCGGGCAACAACACGATGCCGAACTGGAGCTGGAAGTAAGACATTTTTGGGAGGCATTTGCCTACGATCGACTTGTTTACTGGAACTTTTTGCACGTGTTCCGAATGGCCAACAGCGGTTGCTAAAACGCCCTGATGGGTTTCTTCTGAAGGGTGAAGGCCGATGAGCACGCTGGCGCTGTGCGTCGCTTTCCACGAGCGCAGAGCCGGCCTTAACTGGAGCGTTTACCGGGGGGTCGGGAAGCGCTCGGGATTTTGCGGAAGGAGAACTCAAATTGTTTCGACGCCATCGCTTTCTGGTGCCTGCCTCTTTGACGATGATTGCCTTGTTTGCGGTAGCCGGCTGCAAGAAGAAGCCTCCGGCGGCGCCGCCACCAACCGAGACTGCCCCGGCAGCCGCACCCGCGCCCACAGCACAGATTTCCGCCACGCCTTCGCAGATTTCCGCCGGCGACCAGGTGGTGTTGAGCTGGCGCACGACTGACGCCACCAGCGTATCGATCGACGGGATCGGCGACGTTCCCACGGCCGGCGTGAAGACGGTGACGCCGACGACTTCGACCACCTATCACCTGGTGGCCAAGGGCGAAGGCGGCACGGCCGATGCTTCAGCGCACGTGACGGTGAGCTTGCCGCCGGCGGTGACGGTGCCCAGCAACACGATGAGCGCCGAAGACGAGTTCAACGCCAACGTGCAGCCCATCTTCTTCGACTACGACTCGTACGATATCCGCAGCGACGCGCAGGCCGTGCTGTCGAAGGATGCGGCGTATCTGAACCAGCATCCTGACATCAGGATCGTGATCGGCGGCTATTGCGACGAGCGCGGATCGGACGAGTACAACCTGGCATTGGGCGAGAACCGCGCCAACGCGGGCAAGACGGCGCTGGTGAACGCGGGTATTGCGGCCGGCCGCATCCGCGTGATCAGCTACGGCAAGGAGAAGCCGTTCTGCACCGAGTCGACCGAGGATTGCTGGCAGAAGAACCGGCGCGACGGATTCTCGATGGACCGGTAAGGATGGATTAACTGCGAATTCGCGGCAGCCCGATTCGAACGGGTTGCCGCATTTTCTTCTAGAATCAATTCGAGAATCGAATTTGAAGGTGATGGGCTTCGGCCCGTCCAGCCTTGGCAGGTGAAATATGCGAACAGCACAAAAGTTTCTTTCACGGTTTGCCGCGGCGGCCGTGCTGGTTGCGGCGCTCTATCCAACACCGGCGCGCGCGGCGTCGAAGGAGATCATCGCGCTGCAGACGCAGGTGCAACAACTGCTGGACAATGTGCAGCGGCTGCAATCGACCGTGGATGCGCGGTTCGGCGCGATGCAGGACCTGGTGAAGCAGGCCGCGGACAATTCCAGCCAGATGATGCAGACCGTGAACGCCATGCAGCAGAAGATCAATGTGCAAGGCGACTCGACGAGCGGCAAGCTGGATACGACTTCGGGGCAGATCCAGTCGCTGAACGACTCGGTCGACGAGCTGAAGACGCGCATCGGCAAGCTGGACAAGTCGATCCAGGATCTGCAGACGCAGTTGCAGAACATCCAGAATCCGCCGCCGGGGACGCAGCCGGGGCTGACGCCCGGCGCGCCTGCTCCGGGAGGGGATTCGACGAATGGCGTGCCGGGTGGACCGACGGCGGGCGCGCCGGTCGTGAACCAGGCTCCGCCGCTGCAGGCGACGTTCCAGGCGGCGCTGCGCGACTATAACGCCGCCAACTACGGGGTTGCCGTGAGCGAGTTTCAGGACGTGATGCACTACTATCCCCAGGACGATATGGCGGGGGCGGCGCAATTTTATCTTGGCGAGATCGCGTACCGGCAGGGGGACTTCGCCAACGCGGTGAAGGACTATAACGCCGTTCTGGAACAGTACCCGGGCGGCGTCAAGGCCCCGGCGGCGCAACTGAAAAAGGGACAGGCGCTGATGCAACTGGGCAAGCGCGATTCGGCGATCCACGAGTTTCGCTCGCTGATCCAGCGGTATCCGCAGACGCCGGAGGCGCAGCAGGCGCGCAGCAAGCTGAATGGGATGGGAGTGAGGATTCAGGCGGCACGATGACCGCAAGTATTGGCTCCCAAGCCTCGCAATCCGGACTTGTGGCGCCGGGACACAGGGGTATTTGCAATGACGATTCAAATTGAAATCAGCCCCGAAACAGCAGCCCGCCTGGCTGCCCTGGCAGCGGCGCGCAGGATGGATGTGCCGGCCTATGCCGCAACGTTGCTCGAACGCGCCACGGAGAACGAATCGCAGTGCGAAGCCGCGCGATCGGCACGTCAGCGGCATTCCGGAAGGAAGAGCCTGGCGCAGCTTTTTGCCGATTCTCCGTTCAAGGGCCTCGATGTGGATTTTGAGCGAGACCCGGATATAGGCCGCGATATTGCGCTATGAAGGGTTTCCTGCTCGATACCAATATCCCTTCGGAGCTGACCCGCCCGAATCCAGAGTTGAGTGTCTGCCAATGGCTAGAGAATGCCGATGACAGCGAACTCTATGTCGGCGTGATTTCTCTCGGCGAAATTCTGAAAGGCATTACCATTCTGCCCGCCAGCAAGCGTCGCCGGGGCTTGCAGCAGTGGCTCGATGAGACCCTGCGGCCATGGTTCGAGGGACGTATCCTGCCGGTCAACGCGCAGGTTGCGGAACGCTGGGGCCGCATTGCCGGACAATGCAAAATAAAAGGCAGGCCGCTCAAGGTGGCGGACGGATTGATTACGGCAACCGCGTTCGAACACGACCTGACGATCGTGACACGCAATGTGAAAGACTTTGAAGGTCTGGGGATTAAGGTTTTCAATCCGTGGGATTGATGAACGTTAAGATCCAAATTCCCCTCGCCGTTCTGCTCAACAATGAACATGCGCATGTGTGAGTCGCGCGATTCGGACTTCAATTCTCGATCGCGTCCAGATGAGCTTCCAAATCGGTTGCAGGCATCAATGCTTCCGGGACTGCTGAAAATTCCTTCGACTGGTAGAGGATCGACCATCCGGCTGAACGATCTATTTTGAATTCCGGATTGGCGGCTGCAGCGTTGAAAATATTGCCGGATGTTTTGGCTGCGATTACCGTGCGCTGCCAGCTTGACTTGTCTTCGAAGACTTGACAATCAAAGGCGATCACTCGGGTTCCGTGGAGCGATCCGTCAATAAGATTCGATGTATGCATCGAGTCGATATGGGCAAACGGCGTTCCGTAAAGGCTGAGCGCTTCGGGTAGCTTCTTTTTGCCGAGGAATGTGAGATCGAGTTTGCGGGCGAGGGCGCGGATCGCGTGCGTTCGCTGGCGCTCCTTGATCCATTCCGCACCGAAGAACAACGCTCCGACGAAATATTCTAGAACCTTCCACCAGTTCATCCGAGAGAGTCTATCTCAAAAAAGAAAAGCCCGCGGATGCGGGAATTGGATTCGTGGTTTCCCACCCTTTCCGCAAAATCGCGGAAAGGATGGGGCACGGAGCTGGTTCTCCGGATTCGCGCCTCTTACTGCAGGCTCGCCATGAGGCTTTCGAGCGCGGCTTTGGGCGGGCGGGTAAGCGACTCGGGCAGCGTGGCCAGCGGTTCATCGACCATGTTGAGCAGGTCGGTGAAGGTCGGCTTGGTGGTGTCGATGTAGAAGACGCCGGTGAGGACTTCGTTGTTCTCGTGGGCCTCCATCAGCGTGCGCACGGCGTTGGACTTGCTGGTGGGGTCGTAGTCCTCGCGCAGTTTGCGCAGGCGCAGGCTGGAGCCGTCGTGCATCTCCACGTCGTAGACCTGGCCCGAGTCGTAGTCGACCTCGATCTCCTCGAAGCTGGCGATGAAGCCGATCTCGTTGACGGGCTCGTCGTGATCCTGCATGAACTTGTAGCTCTTGGTCGATCCCTCGTGGTCGTTGAAGGTGACGCAGGGGCTGATCACGTCTAGCATCACCGTGCCTTTGTGGGCGATGGCGGCCTTGAGCATGCTCAGGAGCTGCTTTTTGTCGCCCGAAAAGCTGCGGCCGACGAAGGTTGCGCCGAGCTGGATGGCGAGGGCGCAGGTGTCGATGGCGGGAAGATCGTTGATGACGCCGGTCTTGAGCTTGGAGCCGAGGTCGGCGGTTGCCGAGAATTGGCCCTTGGTGAGGCCGTAGACGCCGTTGTCCTCGATGATGTAGATCATGGGCAGGTTGCGGCGCAGCATGTGCACGAACTGGCCTATGCCGATGGAAGCGGTGTCGCCGTCGCCGGAGACGCCGAGCGTGGTCATGGTGCGGTTGGCGAGGATGGCGCCGGTGGTGACCGAGGGCATGCGGCCGTGCACGCTGTTGAAGCTGAACGAGCGGCTCATGAAGTAGGCGGGGCTCTTCGACGAGCAGCCGATGCCGCTCATCTTCATTACGCGCTCGGGCTCGACGCCCATCTCCCACATGGCGTCGATGATGCGCTCGGAGATGGCGTTGTGGCCGCAGCCGGCGCAGAGCGTGGTCTTGCCGCCGCGATAGTCGACTACGGGCAGGCCGATGCGGTTGACTTTGGGTCCGGGAGTTGCTGTCGCTGTTGCCATTTGTTTCCTCAGGGGCTAAAGCCCCACATCTCATCTTTGCTTGGTTCGGCAGTCAGGGCTAAAGCCCTGACCTACCAGTCGTGCCCTTTCAAAACCACCCCTCGTCGATGCCGCCTACAACCCTTCGCGCGTTGCGAATTCCTCGGTGATGGAGCGCGCGTCGACCGGGAGTCCATTGAAGTGAAGAATGCTGCGCAGCTTGACCACCTGATCGGCGGGCAGATCGAGTTTGAGCAGGCTGCAGAGCTGCGCGTCGCGGTCCTGCTCGACCACGTAGACGCGCTCGTGCGCGGCGACGAAGTCGTGAATCTCGTGCGCGAAGGGGTAGGCGCGGATGCGCATGTAGTCGACATCCTTGCCGAACTCCTTCTTGATCTGGTCGAGGCTTTCGCGCAGTGCGAAGTCGGTCGAGCCGAAGGCGAGCATGCCGACCTTCGATTTGCCGTTCTTGTAGACGACCGGCACGGGAACGAATTTGCGCGCGTTTTCGAATTTGCGCGCCAGACGCTCCATGACTGCCTGATATTCGTCGGACTTTTCGGTGTAGGCAGCAGCGTCGTTGTGTCCTGAGCCGCGCGTAAAGTAGGCGGCCTTGGGATGCGGCGTTCCGGGCAATGTGCGCCAGGGGATGGCATCGCCATCGACGTCGCGATAGCGCGCGAAGCCGCCGAGGCGAGAGAGGTCTTCAGCGGTGAAGATTTTGCCGCGGTCGAGCGGCTTGTCGGGATACGGGAAGGGGTCGGACATCCAGTTGTTCATGCCCAGGTCGAGATCGGTGAGCACGAAGACCGGGGTCTGAAAGCGCTCGGCGAGGTCGAAGGCCGCGTAGCCGAAGTCGTAGCACTCGCGTACCGAGCCGGGCAGCAGGAGGATGTGCTTGGTGTCGCCGTGGGAGAGGAATGCGGTCGAAAGCAGGTCGGCCTGCGAGGTGCGCGTGGGCATGCCGGTGGAGGGACCGGTGCGCTGCACGTCGAAGATGACGCCGGGAATCTCGGCGAAGTAGCCTAGGCCGGCGAACTCGGCCATGAGCGAGATTCCGGGACCGGATGTGGACGTCATGGAGCGTGCGCCGGCCCAGCCCGCGCCCAGCACCATGCCGATTGCGGCGAGTTCGTCTTCAGCCTGGACAACGGCGAAGGTGGCTTTACCTTCGGACGTGATGCGCAGCTTCTTGAGCAGGTCGGTGGTGGCTTCGATGAGCGAAGTGGAGGGCGTGATGGGATACCACGCGACGACGGTGACGCCGGCGAAGACCGCGCCCATGCCGCAGGCGGCGTTGCCGTCGATGACGATTTTGCCGGCGGTCTGGTTCATGCGCTCGAGCACGAAGGGGTCCTGCTTGACGAGCTTTTCGGCAGCGTAGTCGACGCCCGCCTTGACCGCGCCGAAGTTGAGGTCGAAGACCTTGAGTTTTTTGGCGAACTGCTTGCGCAGGCCGGCCTCGATGACCTCGAGCTCGATGGAGAGCAACTGCGCAGCCACGCCCACGTAAACCATGTTCCTGACCAGCTTGCGCAGCTTGGCTTCAGGGCAGATGGCGGCGGTGATCTTGTCGAAGGGGACCGGGTAGCAGACGATGTCGTCTCGATACTGCTTGAGGTTGAGGTTTTCCTCGTAAATGGCCACGCCGCCGGGCGGCAGGTCGAGCGCATCTTGTTTGGCGGTGTCGGCATTGAGCGCGATCAGCACCTCGGAGGTGCGCTTGCGGGCCACGTAGCCGTCTTTGCTGGCACGGATGGTGTACCAGGTGGGCAGGCCGGCGATGTTCGAGGGGAAAAGGTTCTTTCCGCTGACGGGAATGCCCATTGCGAAGATGCTCTTGAGCAGGACGCTGTTGGCGGATTGCGAGCCGGACCCGTTGACTGTGGCTACATTGATGCTGAAGTCGTTGACGATGCGCTTGGATGCGGGGGTTACGGCCCTTTCTTGACCGAGGGCCAGGTCTCCAGTCGCCATGTGGCGGGAATCCCTTCCGATTAAGTCTCTAGAGACTCGATCTAAACTTCCTCGACGATTATAGTCGTTTGGCGGATTTGGCGTCCCATTACGTAAGTAGTGGTGGGAAGCTCAGTACCGAAGTAGTTCACAGTTCAGAGTTCGCAGTTCACAGTTCCGAATGGGGCAGGGGCTACGGCTCAAGCGGCTTGGTGGCTTTGGGCAGCAGGCCGCGTTCGACTAGCACGGGCGGCTTGCGGTTGTGGGTATGGAGTTCGTAGTCGTACGCCCAGCCGATCAGGTCCCCGTCGTGCCACTTACGTGTGCTTATCTCGATGCCGAACGGCAGGCCATCTTCATAAAAGCCCGCGGGAAAGCTGATCGCCGGCACGCCCAGCATGTTGACCCAGTCGGTATCGCTGTGCGGCCCGTCACTCAACCGGCCGTCCTGTGGCATGGTCTCGTCCACAGGCGGCATCTGGTCCGCGGGATAAACGAAGCCGTCCAGGTGCAGCCGGTCAAGTTCCGCCTCGAAGAGAGCCAGGACACTGCGACGCGGGCCAAGAAAATTGGCATCGGCCTGAGGATCGGTCTCAAGCGTGGCTTGCTGAGGATTGGTTGCTGTGAATGGACCGGTCTTTTCAGCGCCGATGATGACGGAGGGTAACGGCTTGCCGACTGCCTGTTCGTATTCGGCGGCGGAGTGGTACAGGGTGGGTCCAAAACCGGCGAGAAACTTCTCCGTACCCTCGCGAATGTAAGGGCGCGTGCAGATGTGGGAGGCGGCGATGGCAAAACTGTCGGGAAGGATCTGTGGATCGATGAGCACGGTTGCGCCTGCCGCGCGGAGTTGGTCGACAGCATGCAGGAAGGCGGCGCGAGTTTCAGGTTTCAACGGAGTGCGCGATTCCTGGAGGGCCTTGGCAAACTGCTCCGGGGAAATGTCGGGGCAGACTCCCTGAAAGGCCGGCGTCTCTCCGTCGAGAATGAAGGCGGGTACGGCGAAGCGCTTGCCTTGGAGCGCGCCGGCCTTCAGATAGCGCGTGTAGGGACCGGGTTGCGCCTTGCTCTGCGTGCCGATGGTCGCCGTATCCAGGGGATCTTCGCCGGCCATCACGGTGAGGGCCAGCGCGGCATCGGCCACAGTGCGGGCGATGGGCCCCGTATTGTCCAGTTGCCAGTCGAGCGGCGCGATGCCCGCGATACTGACGAGCCCGCGGGTAGGGAAGATGCCAACCAGGTTGCTTGTCGCCACGGGCATGCGGATGGAGTTCCCCGTGTCCGTGCCGTTGCCGAGAACGGCGAGATTCGAGGTGACTGCCGTGACTGTGCCACCCGATGAGCCGCCCGGCGAAAAGCGCACATCGTAGGCGTTGCCGGTGCGGCCGAAGGCGGTCGAACGCGTGGTGTCGCTGGCCGCGAAGTCGGGCATGTTGGTCACCCCAACCAGAATCGCGCCGGCATTGCGGAGCTTGGCGACGATGGTTGCATCGCGCGGCGCAACCAGCTCGTGTCCGGGGAGCATATAGCCGATCCATCCGTCCGTGGTGATGAAGCCGGCGATGCTGGTATTGGCCTTGATCACGATCGGCACTCCCCATAGAGACGCTGGGCGGAAGCCGGGCTGCTTCGCCTGGAGGTCTTCGCGGCCGGCTTCGGCCAGTGCCGCTTTCGCGGTTACGGTTTGGACCGCGCGATAGACGCCGTTATAGCGTGCGATGCGGTCGAGGTGCCATTGGACCACCTGTGTAACCGTGTAGCGATGCTCATGGTAGAACGCATGCAACTTGTCCACTGTCACGTCCATGAGATCGCGGTCCATCTTGGCGCGCGCCGCTTTTTCAGGTCGAGGCGAAGGAGGTTGCGCGAGCAACACGGCCGGCCCGAGCAAGGCCAGAAAAAGGAGTTTTCGCATGCCGCCAAATTACCACGAGTGTAGGGGCGCATCGTTACCGGTCGATCGGCGTGCGTTCAAAGCGTTGCTCAACTGTCGTCAATGCATTCATCTATACGACTTGACGACTTGGACGGCAAATTCCGGTTACTGCCGAATCAGTAAATCGTTTGACCTGTTTTGGGAAAAGAGGCCACGATGCGGGCGGAGTCGCGGCGCCAGCGGACGATGAGCAGCGAGGCGATGACGATGAGCGCTAGGGTGAGGCCGATCCACATGCCGTGGATTCCCCATTTGAGCCAGAAACAGAGCGTGAAGCCCAGCGGCAGGCCCAGGAACCAGTAGCCGACGAGGTTGGCGAACATGGGGACGCGGGTCTCGCCCAGGCCGCGCAGGGCGCCGGTGGAGACGGTCTGGATGCCGTCGAAAATCTGGAAGGCGGCGGCGAGGCCGAGCAGGCCGGGGCCTACGGCGAGCACTTGCGGATCGCGCGTGTAGAGCTCGATGAGGGGGCGGGGAAAGAGGATGAAGCAGACCGCGGCCACCAGCATGAAGCCGGTGCCGAGGGCCAGGGCTAGCCAGCCGGCGCGGCGGGCGCGGGG
>JBAUBR010000371.1:0-4587 GCA_049676965.1 Occallatibacter sp. | reverse complement strand
CCGCTTGCCAACTGCTCGGAAACTAAACCTCGCCATTTTGCCCACAAATCCGCTCCACGTTTTCTCATCCCTCCAAAGTGCCTCATGCCCGCGCTGCGCGCAAGATGGGGTTTAGATATCGCTCACTCATCTACTGGAGAAACGACGGTGGGGTTCCAACTCCTGTTTCGTATGAAGAGTATAGAGGCCCGATCACGGTTCGAGGCAGTTGGACCTTCAAAGCCATTGCCGTTTCGCCAGGATACGTGCAGAGCTCGGTGGCGATGGCCAAGTACACCTACAGATAGCTAGACCGATCTATCTGACATCTGACCTGAGTCGCTCTTCGCCGCCAGGGACATCTTCTTTACTGCTTCCCGTTCGAAGTTTGGTGCTATGGTGCTACTGTACTGTACTTGCCGGTGAAAAGATGTTCTTGGAGCAAGCAATTATGCGTGACGAGAAATATTCCTGTCTTGCTGCTGGTCCGGAAATGCGGCATGGTTAATGCACAGGGCACCTTTCGATCTGAACGAACTTCTCTCCTCGATCAGAGTTCGCATCAATTTCATAACTGCCATCGAGTCCCTGACTATACGAGAGAGCCGTAGTCGTCGGGTCCGGATACATCACGCCGTCTGGGGTGGGACCGAACAGGTCCCACCCCACAAATCCACTGAATACCAGGGAGTTTCCGACGCCTCTTTTCCAACTGCCCTTCTGCACCAAGTCTTTTCCTGAAGATCCTTTGGTGTAAAAATGCGCATAGGTGGAGTCATCGTTTAGAACCAATATATCCACGCCATGGTGTATTGAGCTGTCCGAAGTTTGAAAGCTGTAAATCCCACACTCGGTCGGTTCGGGAGACTGTTGTTTCTCATAGCATCCCGAGAAATAGACGCTGGCAATGGAAACCAGAGCGAAAAGCAAGATGTATCTCATGGGCAGTTCACTGCAATGTCGTAGGTTTGGATGGTTGTGCTCATCGGAGGTTGCTGCCCAGCTCCATTGTTTCGTGGAATGCTCGAGGCCATGTGGTATGCAAGGGAATTACGACTCGTTTCGTTATAGATCTGCATGTACAGCTTTCCTCCAAAAGGAACCATCGTATATGTAAATCCACCAACAAACTGGGCCATTGGATTTGCGCCGGCGCCGACCGGCCCAAGGCCGTATT
This sequence comes from Occallatibacter sp., assembly GCA_049676965.1. Lineage (GTDB taxonomy): Bacteria > Acidobacteriota > Terriglobia > Terriglobales > Acidobacteriaceae > Telmatobacter. The sequence continues at coordinate 3,431 of JBAUBR010000371.1, read as the reverse complement.
GCTCGAAGTTGCCCTGGCCCGAAAGGGCGCCGCTTTCCATATAGTTGCCAATCGCCTCACGGGCTAACGTCGATTCCGCCATCGCCATAGACTCAGGAGAATCCGCACCAAATGCAGTGTAGGTTGGACCGGTTCCTGCCAGAAAGTTCGCGGTCATCTGTGCTGCAGACGCTGCAGTTTGAACAAAACCCGTCGAGAACGGGTTGTTCGGTGAGGCATACGCTTGTATTGAAACGCTGTAGGCGGCTCCAGTGACAGCATTGACCTCGGCTTGCGAGAAGTCGCTCGGTTTCGGCAGCGCAATCTCCTCACATGTCTGGGGCGTGGTCAGCGGCACATCAGAAGGAGTGGCGCTGACACTCACAGTCTGTTGAACCACGACTGGGGTCCCACCATCGGCGGCGCAGTCAATGTCGTCGTCAAAATCCTCTCCGCCATTGTCGCTAGGTCCCCAGTCGCAGAGTTCGAGGCCGCTGGGGTCTAAGAACCGCAACGGGTTGTTCAAGGCATATGCGTAAAGATTAAATCTCTGGGGGTTCAACGGATCGGCGAAAAACATCCCTGACGGATCGGGGCTTTGGAATCTCGCCAAAGTCGATCCGTAATACCGTGCATTGAAGTACTCCTTTCCCGATTCGCCGTCGTGCTCCTGCCCAGTGAAGTGCTGTTCGGTCGCATCAACGCCGCCCCCTTCTGCGGTCAGATAATCCCCGAATGGGTCTGAGAGCCAATACTTTCCAACCTGCGCAACCTCACTGATTTGCGCACGTTTCGTTCCGACCCAGTCACTGAAATCATAGACCAGCCACGGCACAGGAGAAGTAGGAGTTCCGCCCTGATCCGGATTGTTAAAGTATGTGGCAGTCAACACGCCGTTGGCAAAGATATTGTCATGAATCCAATTCCCCTGCCCATCGTACTCGACGTCCTGGTTTCCCCCGCTCCCGCGGAAGTACATGTTCGTAAGATGAAAGCCGCTCCCTGTAGGAGTCGCGCAGGTATTGCCCGGCGCCGGCATGGTTGAAATTGTCCCCTTCGCTACGCGTCGGCCCTCGGCGTCATACACATACTGCCACGCGGTGGTCGCGTTCTTCACGGCGCAGAGTCGACCCTCAAGATCGTAGACATAGGTATTGACCATGTCATTCACCACGTTTCCCGCCAAGGAGTAGGTCAGCCCCGGAGAATTCGGCCCGGTTGTGCCTGTAACCTGGTTGTTCGCATTGTACTGAGTAAACACCGTGTCAGTATTGCTGGCCCCTGGACACGATGACCCCTGCTGGTCGTTTTCCGAAGTCCTATTTCCAAAACTGTCATAACTCCAGCATTGGTACTGGTAGCTTACTCCATTTATAGGCGGTGACGCGCCTTGGGACTTGGTCACACGATGAAGTGTGTCAATGCCATAGTTCAAGTTCCCATTGTACATGTCCTGGGACGAAGTCACGTCGCCTCCAAGGTTGTACGTGACCCTATACGTGTACCAGTTTGTGCCTGACCCTCCGGAGAGACCGGAAAGAACCGTACCGTCTTGCGTAAAGGTGAAAGGGTCGGATGGACCCGTAATTGCGACGCCTGTCGCGCTAATCGTAGGGTTCGAATCTGCGGCGACAGCGTACAAGGTGATTGTGCTGCTCCCAGACGCCACCTTGGCAACGACAGGAGTGTTCAGGCTGTTATTGATGGCCTCAGCTAATGCCTGAGCGAGAGAATCTGCGGTCGTACTTCCGTTGTACGAAACATTCACCGCAACCCCGCCCTGGGCAGTAAAGGTAATCGTTCCGCTGTCTCCTGCCACGGCATTCCCTGAGATGGTTATCGTGGCCGTGCCAACCGTGCCGGAGCTTGAGTAGACGGCTTCGTCAATAGCTCGCATTCGGTTGTCATAGTGGCGAATGATGTTCAGGTAAGGAGATTGTGTGCTCGGCCCATCGGTCCAATATTGGCCTCCCGTCAGCCCTATCGAACTGTATGTTGGGTTTTGAAATATCGGAGTTGGACTCGGGATTGTCGCGGCGGCGAGTGGGGTCAAGTTCACTGATGTCAAGCGGTCCGCAGCGTCGTAGGCGTACGTCAAGTAACCAACATAGTTGTCCGGTGGTTCCTCAAACGTTAAATCGCCAGCGAGGTCGTATAAGTAGTTGAATCCCGCATTAGAGTAACCTGTTAAGGGACTGTATGGAAGTGTAGCTTCGGTTGCCACCCTCCCCATTGGATCATACTGTTGAATCGTGTGGTCCGACAGGTCCGTTCCATTCAAGTACGCCGATTCCGTAATCAATCTCCCCGCTGCATTGATAGTGCTTCCATTCCCACCGTACGTATACGTGGCCAGAAGGTTTGAAGCGACCGTAGTCGGAGTGGTGTTGCATCCGGATGGCGGTGCCCCGCTCCATTTGCCGACCAGATGATTCCACGCATCGTAGCAGTAGCCCAGGGTGATCGTCCCGGAACCGGAGGTCGCATTCACACGAGGCGAAGTCTTCTGTAGAACATTTCCGTTGCCGTCATACACGTAGGTAGTCGTACCGGACTCTCCGTTAGTGGCCGAGGTCAGGCGCGACAACAGATCGTAAACAAAGCCGCGTGTTGTTCGCGGCGTGTCTGTACCAGAAACACCGTTTTGCACGACGGTCTGCAAATTGCCGGTCGGCGAATAAGTGTAATCTGTCTCCATCGCGGGAGAGGCACTCGACCCGTTCGGTTCCAGGAGGCTGGTTTGGCGGCCCAGGCCATTCGACGTCCGCTCCCATTGTCGGCCATCTTCATCCTGAAAATCCACCCAGGAGCCGTTCCCGCCATTCGCATTAGCGTGATGCGATTGGCAGCCTTGTTGGCCGTTCGTCTGGATGTTGTTGTAACACCAGTATTTGACCCCGCCATCGGGATTTGTCTGCGACGTCATGCGATTCAGGGCGTCGTATCCGTAATACGTAAACCCATATGACGTATCCGAAGTGAAGCGATAGGGGTTTGATACAGACGCTACGCGACCCACCGAATCGTAGGTGGTCATTGTGTAGTCCGTTCCTTCGGGATCGGACGTAAGTTCGCTTTCGACAGGCCGTCCAAGGCCGTCGTAGTTTGTCTGGTTTTCAAGTGTGGTTGTCGAGTTAATCAGTTCCGTCTGTACGACGTTTGGCGGGTCCGCAGAATCGTTGTACGTAGTCGTCGTCACCCCACCATCTGGATAGTCAGTTTCCCTTAGTCTCCAAAATGGATCGGAGTCATATTTGTATGTTGTAGTGTTGCCGGGACTGTTCGCATCTCTTGCTGATGTTGGGACCTCGCCGTTGCAGTTCCAGGGTGAGCGATATCTAAACCCCATCTTGCGCGCAGCGCGGGCATGAGGCACTTTGGAGGGATGAGAAAACGTGGAGCGGATTTGTGGGCAAAATGGCGAGGTTTAGTTTCCGAGCAGTTGGCAAGCG
>JBAUBR010000370.1:0-2349 GCA_049676965.1 Occallatibacter sp. | reverse complement strand
CCGCTTGCCAACTGCTCGGAAACTAAACCTCGCCATTTTGCCCACAAATCCGCTCCACGTTTTCTCATCCCTCCAAAGTGCCTCATGCCCGCGCTGCGCGCAAGATGGGGTTTAGATATCGCTCACTTCGGAATTTATTTCGTTCCCAACACGCTCGACACGTTTTGAACGGGTTTTGGCTTCCGTTTCCTGCGTCCAGCGGGTTTAATTTTGCGCCATTGGGCCAAGAGAGCGATTGCTTCAAGTCTTTGCTCCGCTGTCGTTTCGGGGCTTTCAATGATGCCGATTAGCGAGCGTTCGCAGCGTTGTCGGATGGTATCGGGCATTTTGGTAAGGGACTGGTTTAGAGACTATGTAAGGGATGGGTTAACAGACCGTTATGCAATACTTTTGGCATCATGCTATGCGCCCGCCATTGTTCTGAGGGCCATCCGTGTCCTTCTTAGTTTTTACTCGCTCTCGAATAGGTCTTAGCTCTAGCAGCTCCTCCACCACATAAGCGCCTGTTGTTCCGTCTGAGAACGTTACGATCAGCCCGTCATCACCGTCGCGCTCGACCGTCAGAATCCATATCGTCTCAGCCATGGGCGACTTATACTCTCACTTGCCCCGAATGTCTGTCTCGTTTTACACATGGCTCAGAATTCAAACTGCACGCTACCCAAAATCGCAATAAGTTGACAGCGATTGCAGTCGAGAGTACCGTCAATCCACTGCCAGACCGCGCCGATTCCGGTCTGCAACCGAAAGCCTCTCGTGGGGTATGAGGGGCTTTCGTGCGTTTGGTCTTCCGCGTCAGAAGAGAACTATGCCCATTCAACAGGCTTGCATTCAATGTCCGAACTGTGGCCGCTATACAGTTCTCCCGCCTCGAAGCCATCTAGGAACGTTTGATAATGAAGCAAGTCCATCCAAGGATATTTGGCCGATAAATTATTTATGCCTGCGTTGCGGGCAATTGTCCGTGATTCCTGCACAAACGATCCGTTCGGCAAGACCCGGAAAGCAGGACCAATATCAAGTTGTCCGATATGATTTTGCCAGTGTCCAATCAGGCACTTTACGGCACATTGCGCTCTATACCAGAGAGAAGACAGACTCCAGCACATATCGAATCGCCAACCAAGCAGTCGCCGATGAAGCTGTTGAAAACGTCCTAAAGCCCTCTGGATTATGGCAAGAATCCTATGGGGATCGGGTAAATGTCAGCATCGATTGGGGATTAGAACATCCGATACCCGTAACGCTCGAAGATATAAGAAACCGAAACCGTCCAAAAGCCCTCGAAGCCCCTGTCCAGTTTTTGGATTTTTGACGGCAACGCTTTATTGAGACACTACCCAGATCTGGGTAGTGTCCTTACTCCTGCGTTGCTGCGTCGGCCCCCTATTCGAGGCGATTAGCGTCGTGCACTTCACGCTCCTGCCTCTCTAGCAGGCCAAGCGCAAGCCGCAAAACGCGGCTCTCCTTGAGGATTCCATCCCATTGATACGCGATTGCCGCCATCTGCTCGAGTGTCAAGCCTTCAGTCTCGAACTCTTTCGCCAACGACTCACATCGGAACTGGCGGAGAACAAGTTGCGCTTTCCAGGTTTGGATTCTGAGGTTATGGATGATAGGGTTCACGGTCCAACTCCAGTAATGCACGCCGGCTGTGCTCCGGGCGCGCTGCGGGGCCTCTGGACGCACAGAAACCCCGCCAACGCGCGAACCAAGCCAACCAAAAAGGGGGAGTCAGTGCAGCGAGAATGCGCTCAAATGAGCCGATTGTCAATTGGTAGCCTACGGCAAACCTAGCGGAGATCGCGCGCATCTCACGGCGATAGTCGAAAAGAGCTTTGAAAGGGCCGAGGACAAGACCTCGGCCCGCTTCTTGTGCGTGGTTCTATTTGTGCTTTACTGTTTGAACTATAGGCCAAACACACGAAAGCCCCTCGTCCCGTACGAGAGGCTTCCGTTGCAGACCGGAATCGGCGCGGTCTGACAGTGGATCGACGGTACTCTGCAATGCATTCGCTGTCAACTTTGGTGCTACGATAATCACAAATAGAAAACCCCGCCTGCCAGGGCGGGGCCTTCCGATCTTGTGTTGGCAACTTCAAGATACCGTAGGAGTGTGCCCGATGCAAGAGTTGCCCCGTGAGCCCATTACAGGATCATCTACGGAACAGTCTAGTGAGATGTCGTCCCAAGCTTTTTGCTAACATCTTCTATCAATTGCGCTAGAGCCTGTTATTAACTTCATGCGAGCAACCTGAAGAGGTTAGCGATCATGAGGCAGGCAAATGCGAGGAAGTGGAAAGCTCCGAGGGTCGACGCTAGTCTTTCGTAGTCGCGAGCCAGGCGGCG
>JBAUBR010000369.1:0-6159 GCA_049676965.1 Occallatibacter sp. | reverse complement strand
CGGCTGGAGGCTGCGCGCGAGGGAGAACGCCTGCGCACCGCGCTGATCGATTCACTCACTCATGAATTGCGCACGCCGCTCACCGCCATTCGCGCCGCGGCCACAACGCTCATGCAGGGTGAAGGGTTGGACGAAGCCGGACGCAAGGACCTGGCCGCACTGGTGGACGAAGAAGCCTCGCGGCTGGACGCGCTGATCGGCGAAGCGGTGGAGATGGCGGAGATCGACGCCCACGTGGTGCAAGCCCAACTCTCGCAGCAGCATCCTCGCGCACTGCTCGAGCAGGCGATCGAGGAGTTGCGCGAGATTCTGGCCGGCCATCGCGTCGTTATCTCCATCGAAGGCGAAGAAAAACCCGCCTGGTTCGATCCGCTCTTGCTGAGCCGGGTGCTGCGCCATCTGCTCGAGAACGCTGCCCGCTACACGCCCCCCGGCAGCCGCATTACACTGCGCAGCCGGCGCGAGGGCGACCGCCTGGAGTTTCGCGTGGAAGATGACGGTCCGGGCATCGATTCGCTGGACATGCCGCTGATCTTCGAAAAGTTTTATCGCGGCAAGAAAGGCGCGGCCGTCGGCAAGGGCACGGGGATGGGCCTGGCCATCGCCCGCGCCATCCTGGTGGCGCACGGCGGCTCCATCGAGGCCGCAAGCGTGCCGGGGCAGGGAACCAGCTTCCGCTTTTGGGTGCCGCTGGTGGAAAAGGAACCGTCGAAAGCGAGTTAGAGGGGATTCCGCATGTATCAGATTGTGCTCGATACAAATGTGCTGGTTGCGGCAATGCGGTCCAAGCACGGCGCCTCGTATCGTCTGCTCGGCCTACTGGGCGATAGCCGCTGGCGACTCAATCTGACAGTTCCGATTGCACTCGAATACGAAGCCGTCCTTAAACGCGACCATCGTGCGTTGGGGCTTACTGAAGACGAGATCGATAACGTCCTTGATGGGATTTTCTCAACCGCCGGCTTTCATCGCCTGTACTTCACATGGAGGCCGGTAGCAACGGACCCGGATGATGACCTTGTCTTGGAAGCGGCCATTGCAAGTCACAGCGATTTCATCGTAACGTTTAACACCCGAGACTTTATGGAATGCCGCAGATTCGGAATTCAGTGTCAGACTCCCAAAGAGTTCCCTATACTGATAAAGGAGCTACCATGAAGACCATCCAACTTCCCGATGAGGTTTACGAACAGGCCTCCGAATTGGCCGATCTCGATCACGTTTCGGTTGACAAGTTTGTGACCGCCATCGTCAGCGAAAAAGTTGGAGATTGGTCCAGGTTGCAGGCGCGCGCCGCGCGGGGATCGCTTGAAAAGTTTCGGCGGGTGTTGGCAAAGGTGAGTGACGCGCCTCCGGAGCCGATGGACAGACTGTAACCATCGCTTTTATGCGGGCTCTTCGCTCCAATCGCACTCAATCTCGCACCGCCCCTTTGCACTCTGCTCGGCCCGCTCCAGCAGCCGCGCCGTCCGCCATGCGTCCAGCGCGGAAACAGGAACGGCAGTCTCGCCCAGAATTGCATCGCGGACGCCCGCATAGTAGAGCCGATAATCGCCGGGAATCGGCGTAACCGGGCAGGTCACCATGCCGCCGTCCACATCCACATTCAGCGAGCCCCAGTTCGCCGGCGCCTCCTCTCCCCAGGGTCCATCCGGGATTCGCGCGACCTTGCTCAGCGCCGCCTCCTGCGGGTCGAGTCCCCACTTCCAATAATTGCCTTTGGTCCCGCGAAGCAAGAATCGCGGCCGGCCTGGCGAGGCGAGGCAGTTGGAACCCAGAATGACCGAAAAACCCTCAAAGCGCAGCCGCACAGTGAAGGAATCGTTCGCGCCCTCGCCGTCGCGTTCTCGCGTCACATCCGCGCTCACGGCCTGGGGCTTGCCGAACAGAACCATCGCCTGGTCGGCGAGGTGGGTTCCGATATCGAGCAGCAACCCGCCTCCCAGCACCGGATCTTCCTTCCATGAGCCGGCTTTCGGGACTGGCCGCCAGCGGTCGAAATACGATTCGAAATCCACCAGGCGACCGAGATGGCCCTCGCGAAGTACCTTCTCAACCGTCCTGAAATCCCCATCCCAGCGGCGATTGTGAAACGGAGCAAGCAACAGCTTGCGCTCCGCGGCCACGCGCATCAATTCTGCGATTTCAGCCGAAGAGGCAGCCATCGGCTTGTCGACAACCACGTTCTTTCCCGCTTCGAGCGACTGGCACGCCGCTTCGAAGTGATTGCCGCTGGGCGTGGTAATCACCACCAGGTCGATCGAGCCGTCTTTGAGCAGATCTTCGAGGCTGCGATAAATGGTGACGCCGGGATAGCGCAGCGCCGCCTTGTCGCCGCTGCGCTCGACGATAGCGGCCAACTCGAGTCCTTCGACCGAGGAGACCAGCGCCGCATGAAAAACGCGGCCGCCCAGTCCGAAACCAACCACTCCCACGCGAATCATGGCTCACCTTCCGGTGCCGGCTCGTCTGCCGGCACGTTGAACGAAGCACCTTCAGACCGATTCGAGTATTGTCGGTCACATCGGCCCGTCACACAAGGCTGGGTCACGCTTCATGCGCCGTGGGCACATGCGGCTGCGGCACGAACTCGGTGAGCGCGATGCCGGCGAGAATCGTCAGCGCACCGATCGCCGGACGCACCCCGAGGCGCTCTCCGGTGAAGATAAAGGACGTGATCCAGGCAAAGACCGGCTCCAGCGTCATGATCAGCGCCGTGTGCGTGGTGGGTAGTATCGACTGCGCCCAGCTTTGGATGGAAAATGCCGCAGCCGTAGCCAGCACCGCGGCAATTGCCAAGGCTACCGCGATCCGCGGCGTCCAGGAGATGTGCGGATGTTCGATGAGCGGCAGGCTCAGCGCCATGAATACCGCGCAGAATCCCACCTGCAGCAGCGCCAGCGGCTGAAACGCAATGCGCGGCGAGGCGTGGCCGAGCGCCAGGCAATGGAAGGCGAACGCGATCGAGCAGCCCAGCGTGAGCAGGTCGCCAATGTTGATCGAACTCAAATCCGGCAACAGGCCCGCCAATCCAGCCGAACCGGAGGCTCGCGCGGCGGGCGGCGCAGTCAGCAGCAGGATTCCCGCGAACGCCAGTGCAGCGCCCATGAAGGCGTTCCATCGCGGCGCGCGCGCTCCCGGCGGACGCAATCCGGGAATTGCGGAAAACAACGGCACCAGCACCACCACGAGCCCCGTAATAAACGCCGACTTCGAGGGCGTGGTGCGCACCAGTCCAATGGTCTGGAACTGGTAGCCGGCGGCGAGGCACAGCCCGACCACGGCTCCGATGCCAATTTGCCAGCGGCGAATGCCGCGCCAAAAGCGGTGATACGCGACCGCCAGCACCAGGAAGGCCAGCGTCATCCGCACCAGGTTGAATGCCGCCGGCGTGGAGTCGGCCAGCGCGCCCTTGATGACGACAAACGTCGATCCCCACACGGCGACCACGAAGGTCATCAGCAGATAGGCGCGGAGCTTCATCTGTCTGGATTATGGCAGGGGAATTCAGAGCGTCGTCGCGTGCGGGCTTTCAGGCCTTCTATTGCGCTCGCATATTGCCCGCGTAAACCTCCTGCCCGTCGACGAACGTTTCGAGAACCTCCGTGAAGAGCAGCGCGGGCGCGACCACCTTGTAGAGATCGCGGTCCACCAGGATGAAATCCGCGTCGTAGCCAGGCTCGAGCTTGCCCTTGTGCTTCTCGGCAAATTCGGCATAGGCCGAGCCCTGAGTGTAGGCGTAGAGGGCCTGTCCGCGGGTGATCTTTTGTTCAGGAAAATAGCTCATTGTTCCTTTCTCGTTCATCCGCGTTACCGCTGCATAGACGCCGCGAAACGGCGAGATCGGCTCGACCGGATAGTCGGTACCGAAGGCCAGCGGCACGCCTGCGTCGAGGAATGCCTCCCACGCGTAGGAGTAGGCCGCGCGCTGCGGCCCCAGCCGCGCCTCGGCCCAGTTCATGTCGGTGAGCAGGTGGCAGGGCTGCATGGACGCAATGACGCCCAGCTTGGCGAAGAGCTTGATCTCGCCCGGATCGACCACCTGCGCGTGCTCGATGCGGTTGCGCGTCCCCAGGCAGGGCTTGGCTTCTTTCGACGCGTTGGCTGGGCCGCGCGCCGCTTGGCAACTCGCGGGCAAGTTCTTCGCGGCAACTTCCAGAGCTTCAAGTCCCATCGCCACGCCTTTGTCGCCAATGGCATGGAACCCGATCTGAAATCCCGCCTGCGCCCGCTCCGCCGCCATGCGGTCGAGCTGCGCCTGTTCGTACTGCGGCAGGCCGGTGTTGCCCGGGTCGTCGGAATACGGCTCTTTCATGGCCGCCGTTCGCGAGCCCAGCGAGCCATCCATAAAGCCCTTCAGCATGGTCGTATGCAGCATTGGATCGCTCGCATCATGGTGCGCGCGCTCCTCCTTCAATTGTTCAAGTGGAGCTTTAAATGGAATCCATTCGGCGATGCGGATATTAAGCTTACCATCGCGCTCCATCTGTTCATATGTGAGGAAATCATCCCACTCGCTGAAGTCCTGCACGCTGGTCACGCCATGCGCGAGCGCGTCGGCAATGGCCAACTCCAACCCGCGCCGGCGTTCAACCGGGCTGGGAGGCGGAATCACCTTTTGTACCAGCCCCTGAGCCGACTCACGCAGAATCCCGGTCGGCTCGCCGCTGGCGTCGAGATCGATGGCGCCGCCTTGAGGCGGCTTGGTTTCGCCTGTAATGCCCGCTGCCTTGAGCGCCGCGGTGTTGGCGATGGCGATATGCCCGTCGATGCGATCGAGAAACGCGGGATGGTCGCCCGTCACCCTGTCGAGATCCTGCCGCGCCGGCAGCGTCTTCTGCGCCCACAGCGTGTGGTCCCAGTTCCCGCCTGTGATCCAATGGCCGGGCGCCTGATCCGCGGCGAAAGCGGCTATCTTCTTGAGCATCTCGTCGAGGGACTTCACGCCTGTCAGATCGAGATTCAGTTTCGTCCGCCCGGCGCTGCCCAGGTGCACGTGCGCATCATTGAACCCTGGAAATATATACGTGCTCGTGTTGGCGGAGTCGATGTCGCGCAGGCGCGTATGCGGGCCGGCCAGCTTGGTGATCTCGTCCGTGGTACCCACGGCCAGAACCTTGCCTCCGCCGATCGCCATGGCCTCCACAGTCTGCGGCTTGTCGTTGGCCAGTCCTTCGCCCGTATATATCGTGGCGTTGAAGAAGATCACATCTGGCGGCGCGCTAAGAGGGTTGGCAGGCGTTGTCTTTCGCGCCTGTGTGCGCCGCGCAGGCGCATTCTGAGCAAGGCAAACCGAGATGAGCGAAGCGCCGGCGAGAGCAGCGGCGAGCAAACCGGGAAAGGCGCGCATGGGCGGAGTTTAGCAGAGGGGCATCCAGGCCTTCACGCTTCTGCGCTCGTCTTCCAGGCAGGACTACTGCTTCGCGGCCCAGTCCACCATGGCCAGCGTAAGCAGCAGCACGCGCTTCAGGCCCACATCGCGGTCCCTGGCGGAAAACCACTCGCCGTGTGTGTGCGCGCCGCCGCCCTCGCCGCCCGCGCCCAGCGAGATCGCCGGAATCCCCAGCGAAAGCGGAATGTTGGCGTCCGTCGATCCAAGCCGCAGATCAGTTTTCAGATTCAGATGGCGATCGACGGCGCGCAGACACTCGAGCAGCACTGAATCGACGGCAAGACCCGCCGCGGGCCGGTCGCCGATCTTCTTAATCTCAAAGCTCAGCTTGCCGCGCGGTTTGGCCTGAGTTACCAGGGCGATCGCATTGCGCTGCTCCACGGCGTCTTCCACGGCGCGATGCAGCGCCACTTCCAGCCGGAGCAGTTGCTCCAAGCTGGTGGATCGGAAATCGATGGAGGCCGTCGCGCATTCGGGGATGGAATTCACGCTGGTGCCGCCATGAATCGTGCCCAGGTTCAGGGTGGTGCGCGGCTCGTCGGGCAGTGGCGTTTGCGCAAGCGTGGCGAGCGCCGACGCCATTGCAGCGATCGGGTTCGGCGTGCCTGCGTCGGTAAAGCTGTGTCCGCCGGGACCTGTGATCGCGACCTGGTAGCGCCGGCTGCCCAGCGCCTGGGTCACGGCCGAGTCCAGGCCGGCGCCGTCGAGAACAATGTGCGCGGCGATGCGCCCGGCGAGGGCGCTCTGGCTGTAAAGCAGGCGTACAC
>JBAUBR010000368.1:0-41045 GCA_049676965.1 Occallatibacter sp. | reverse complement strand
CACGCGCGCACCTTCTGGACGGCCTTTGAGCGCGCGCGCGACGCCGGCGGCAAGCTGGTGATGCGCATGGAAGACCTTGATCCGCAGCGCAGCCGTCCCGCTTTCGCCCAAGCCGCAATCGAAGATCTACACTGGCTCGGCATCCGTTGGCAGGAGGGTCCGGATGTGGGTGGACCGTATGGCGCCTACGCGCAAAGCCAGCGGCGCGAGCTTTACATGGAGGCGTGGCGCAGGCTGCTGCGGCTCGGCCGCCTCTATCCTTGCCGCTGCTCGCGCAAGGATCTCGAAGCCGCTGCCATCGCTCCGCATGAGAGCAGCTCCGCGGGCGCGGCCGCGGCAACGCCGGAGGACGACGAACCCATCTACCCTGGCACCTGCCGCAAGTATCACCGCATCGTAGCGCAAGTTGCCGGCTCCAGGGCGCGCAAGCTCGAGCAGCCCGAGGGCCTCAACTGGCGCTTCATGGTGCCCGACGGCGAGGCCGTCGAGTTCGATGACGCAAACCTGGGGTATCAGCGCTTTGTTGCCGGGCGCGACTTCGGCGATTTTGTGGTGTGGCGGCGCGATGGGCTTCCCAGTTATCAGCTCGCCTGCGTGGTCGACGACGCCGCTATGCACATCACCGAGGTGGTGCGCGGCGCCGACCTGCTCAAATCCACCGCACGCCAGATCCTTCTCAACCGCACGCTGGGTTACCCGAATCCCCGCTGGTACCATTGCAAGCTGGTTGTAGACGACGAGGGCCGGCGCCTGGCCAAGCGCCACGACTCGCTCAGTCTGCGCTCCCTGCGCGAGCAGGGAGTGACGCCGGGGTACATTTTGACTGCGGATGTGCGGGTGGAGGCGTAGGAACGGAGCGGCTTCAGCTCGTAAGCTGGTTCAGAATCCCCTTCATGTCGAGCTGGAGCCAATGTTCGGCGATGCGATCGTTGGCAATGCGGTAAAAGAGCATCAGATCGGCCGCGACCCGTCTGTCTGTGGGCCTGATCCCGGCAAATTCTCCCTTGTGGACGCCTTGAAAGGTGCTTCGCACAGCAACAAGATCGCCCTCGGCCACGATCTGGTGTGCGACCAGCTCGTATTCAGGAAATGCCGCTTCGGCTGCGCGTATATGTTCTTTGAGGCCCGGATCGGTGATGTATCGATCGAGAAGCGCCTCGGTCTTCGGACGACCGCTCAGCGCATCAAAGTAATCCCGGATCAACTGCTTGTTGTCGACGGCGGCTGTGTTCATGGAACCTCCCCTTCATTTTTCAGGAATTCGGACCGGCTGCGATGATCCTAAGCCTGGATGCTTCTCTGCGGTTGCAGAGAAGTTGCAGGAAAAATGAAACTAAAATCAAACGATGCAGGACGACACTTTCCGTTTTGGCGAGTTTTCTCTTTCCGCCCGCGAGCGCCGGCTCTTCCGGGGCGACAGGTGCGTGCCTCTGCCGCCCAAGGCCTTCGACGCCATGAGCCTGCTGGTGCGCAGCCATGGGAGCCTGGTGACTCGGCAGGAGATCTTCTCGAACCTCTGGCCCGGCGTGCACGTATCGGAAACCAATCTGACCAACATCATCGTGCTTCTGCGCAAAGCGCTCGGCCGCAATGCGATCCAAACCGTGTCCAAATTCGGCTATCGATTCACGTTGCCGGTGACGGGCGAGCCCGGGATCAGGCAGGATGTGTACGCAGGTTTCGTTCGCGGCAAAGAGCTTTTGGCCGAACGATCGCCCGATGCGATACTGCGCGCCCGCGAGCTGTTTTGGCTTTGCCTGGCTCATGATCCGCAATTCGCACCGGCGTGGGCGTGGCTCGGCCGCGCCTGTCGATTGATCGAAAAGTTCAATGGCGAGGCGTGTGTTGCCGGGCTGGCCGAAGCGGCCTTTCAGCGCGCCTTTTTCCTCGATCCCGACCTGGCATGCGCGCACCAGTTCTACACTCAGCTTCAAGTCGACGCGGGACATGCAGCGCAAGCCATGACAAGGTTGGCGGCAAGGTTGAGGAATCGGGGTGAAGATCCCGAGAGCCTGGCCGGGCTTGTCCAGGTCTTGCGCTGCTGCGGCCTTCTGGACGCCTCGGTTTCGGCTCACGAGCGGGCCGTGCGCCTGGATCCGACCATCAAAACCAGCGTCGCGCATACGCATTTCCTGCGTGGCGAGTTTGCCAGAGTTTTCGAGACCTACACCGGCGCGCTCTTCTATCTGGATGCGGCGGCTTGGGCGGCGTTGGGGTCCGCGGACCGAGCCGCCGGCTTGCTCAGGCAGCGATTGTCGCAGCCCCAGCTTGGTCCGGTGATGGCAGCGTTGATGGGCTCGCTGCTGGGTGTACTCGAAGGGAGAGGCCAAGAGGCGGTCGAGCTGATGGAAACGGCAAAGGTCGATTGGGAACCCGAGGCGGTTTTTTACTTCGCCCGCCACTGCGCGATGGCCGGGGCGGCGGAGCCTGCTCTCGCGATGTTGCGGCGCGCGAACGCCGGAGGTTTCTGGTCGTCGCGCGCGCTGGAAAGCGATCCGGCCTTCGCCAATATGCGACAGCTGCCGGAGTTCCTTCAGGAATTGCGGGAGGCAAGGAGCCTGGAGACAGAGGCCGAACGGACGTTCCATCTCGCGCTCGGCTCGACATTCGCGTTGCGCCACGCCTGAAAGGGTCTCAAGGTCATGCGGCAAGCCTCGGCCTCGCCGCGATCAGGTTCATCCGTGCCGGATGAACGTCCCGCTCCGCAGTTCGCTCATCGCCTGCTGCAGCTCGGCCTGGGTGTTCATCACGATGGGGCCGTACCACGCCACCGGCTCCTCGAGCGGCTTGCCGGAAACCAGCAGGAAACGAATGCCTTCCGGCCCGGCCTGCACCACGATCTCGTCGCCGCGGTCGAAGAGCACCAGCGAGTGGTTCTTGGCGTCGTACTTCGGCGCGGCGTTGGGGTCCACTGCCGACTCGGTCAGCACGGCTTGCGGGGCAGACGCGTCGCGGAACGTGCCCGAGCCCGCAAAGACATAGGCGAAGGCATTGCGCGTGGTTTCGACCTGAATACGACGGCGCTTGCCCGGCGGAACGGAGATATCGACGTAGCGCGCATCTACCGAGTATTGCCCGGCTGCTACGCCCTCGACCGGCCCGGCTTTGCCCCAGAACTCGCCGCAGATCACCCGTGCGCGCGTCCCGTCGTCCTCGGTCACCTCGGGGATGGCGCTTGACGGAATGTCCTGGTAGCGCGGATCAGTCATTTTGAGCGCCGCGGGCAGGTTGGCCCAGAGCTGGAACCCGTGCATGCGCCCCTGCGCGTCACCTTTGGGCATCTCCTGGTGCAGGATGCCGCTGCCAGCGGTCATCCACTGCACGTCGCCCGCGGTCATGCGGCCCTTGTTGCCCAGGCTGTCGCCGTGCGCCACCTCGCCCGCCAGCACATAGGTGATGGTTTCGATGCCGCGATGCGGATGCCAGGGAAAGCCGGCCATGTAATCCTCCGGATTCTCGTTGCGGAAGTCGTCCAGCAACAGGAACGGATCGAACTCCTTGGTCTTCCCAAAGCCGAAAGCGCGCTGCAGCTTTACCCCCGCGCCCTCGATGGTGGGTTTGGTTTCAAGAATCTGCTTCACCGCGCGAAGAGACATAATCAACCTCCAATTCAACGAACGGGAATTGGATGCGCGAGCAAGATATTCGTTGCAACAGGTAATTCCGCGGCCAGCCCGGGATGGGCTGGCCGAAGCCGACCTGAAGCAAGTCGCCGATTCGATCGAGAGCCAGGTTCCCGTGGGCCGCTTTGGCACGGCCCGGGAGATCGCCGACGCGGTGGTGTTTTTCGCGTCGGATGAATCTGCCTTCAGCGTTGGCAGCGAACTACTGATCGATGGGGGAATGAGCGCCATCTGAACGAGAGATTTCGGGACCGCACCCGTCTCTGTGGCCGGACTCGGCGCCTTCAGGCTTTGATGAACTGCACGTCCAGGCTGATCGTCGCTTCATCACCGACCAAAAAGCCGCCCGCCTCCAGCGCCGCGTTCCAGGTCAATCCAAAGTCTTTGCGGTTGATCTTGGTAATGGCCGAAAGCCCAATACGGGTATTGCCCCAGGGATCCTTGGCCGGTCCGCTGATGTCTTCGATATCGAACGTAAGGGTCTTTGTGGCGCCACGGATGGTCAGTTCTCCGGTCACGTCATAGCCGCCGCCGGATTTGGGCGCCACGCGCGTGGATTTGAAGGTCATCTTGGGGAACTTTTCCACATCGAAAAACTCGGCACTCTTCAGGTGTCCGTCGCGCTGGGGGTCGCCGGTGTGCACGGAGGCCACATCGACCGAGGCCTCGACGCTGGAAAGCGTGTGGTCGGTTTCATGCAGGTTTAACGTGCCGGAGAGGCCGGTGAACTTGCCCTTCACGTGCGAGATCATCATGTGCTTGATCTTGAACTCGGCGGCGGAGTGCGCCGGATCGAGGTTCCAAGTGGTCAGCGTGGCGGAGGAAGCGGTGGTTGTGGACATGGTTTATTGCTCCTTTCGCTACCTTGGATGCGCGAGCGAGGTATTCGTTGCAACAACTATTTCCTTGGATGGATCCTCGGGAGCAAGCCGCGAAGGCCGCGAACGGTCCCTGCCTTGCAAATGAGGATTTGTAAATTGGAATCGACGAGAAGGCTGTCGCACGAGACTCAGGCGATGGACTTGACGCACCTCGGCAATAAAGAAAAACCCCGGCCAGGCGCGGCCGGGGTCATCTTCGTGTCGAAATTCCGATTTACATCGCGGCGACGAAATTGGGCACCATGCCGGCGGCGTTGGCCTGCAGCAGCATCGCCATCCGCGTGGTCATTCCCGTGTACATCGATGCTGCGCGCAGGGCGTTTACGCAAATGCCTTCATTAACCTGGCAAAAGGCGTACCTTGCGAGCGCCTCCAGTACGGAAACGCGAATCCGCATGGCATCGCTGCGCAGACTGGCAAGAAGCTCGCGGTCGACCGTGTCGCTGTTTCGGGTTGCGTAATCGGCCATCTCCAGCATTACACCGGCGTTCTGGAACATGGCTACAAGACCGCGGGCGCCTTCCATGCGCTGCCACTTCTCTTCCGGCGTGGCCTTCAGAGCGTCCGCCCAGAGGGTGGGGTCGCTCAGCTCGCGGGAGTTCCAATCGGGGCGCAGCCGGGCCATCAGCGAGCCCCAGGTCTGCGCATTGCGTCGCCGCGCGCGTGTTATCCAATGATAGAGGTAAGCGATCAGCGCCGTAACCACAGCCGCTTGAAGTGCAGTGAGAATCATAAGTCTTCCTTTATTTTCGGGTATTTAGCCCATATTCGACGGCGTAGGCCCACCCGTATGTTCTCGCTATTTAGACAACTGTGCGTGGTACCTGAGACTCGTGCACACAAGTAACTTTAGGTAATCTGCCGGGGCGGGTCAATGACACATTCGGGCTACCGTTGCGCCGGGCGGCCGGTTTCGTCTGCAAACCCGGCCGGCTGCGCCGCACCTTTATACTGAACTGTTTGCGAGTCGACGGCAGGCTCGCCGGATTGGGAGTGTGCTTTGGCTCAGGCGGAGATAGGGATCATCGGCGGCAGCGGGCTCTACTCGATGCCCGGATTCACGAATGTGCGCGAGGAGCGCGTGGAGACGCCGTTCGGCGAGCCGTCGGATCCGCTGGTGCTGGGCGAACTCGAAGGCCGCGCGGTGGCGTTTCTGGCGCGGCATGGGCGCGGGCACCGCATCCTTCCCTCGGAGCTGAACTTCCGCGCAAACATCTATGCCATGAAGAAGCTCGGCGTGGAGCGGATCCTTTCGGTTTCGGCCGTCGGCTCGCTCAAGGAGGAGCACAAGCCCACGGACTTCGTGGTGCCGGACCAATTCATCGACCGAACCTTTCATCGCAATGCGACTTTCTTCGGCGACGGCATCGTGGGCCACGTGGCCTTCGGCGATCCGGTGTGCGCTACGGTTGCCGAAGCCGCCGCGGCCGCATGCGCCAAGGTTGGCGTCGTGGGCAAGCTGGGCGGCACCTATGTCTGCATGGAGGGCCCGCAGTTCTCAACCAAGGCCGAGTCGCGCCTCTATCGCAGTTGGGGAGCCGACGTGATCGGCATGACCAACCTGCAGGAAGCCAAACTGGCGCGCGAAGCCGAAATCTGCTACGCCACCATCGCCATGGTCACCGACTACGACTGCTGGCGCGAAGGGCACGATTCGGTAAGCGTCGAACAGATCGTCGCGGTGCTGCACCAGAACGCCGAGAACGCCTGCAAAGTAGTGAAGACAGCCGTAGCGGCCCTGCCCAAAGAGCGCAACTGCCCCTGCGCCACGGCGGCGCGCTATGCCGTGCTGACGCAGCCTGAAGCGATTCCAGCAGCGGCGAAAGAACGGCTGAAACTGCTCTACGGCAAGTACTTGGGGTGGTAGCAGCTCGGCGAGTCAGCGATTTACCGATTAGCAGACCTATAAATCATCAATCTCAGCAAGAAAGGACTTTGAATGGCAATTACCGTAGTAGGCAGCGTTGCCTACGACTCAGTGGAAACCCCGGCAGGTAAGTACGACCGTCAACTGGCTGGCGCGGCGACCTATTTTTCGCTCGCAGCCAGTTATTTCTCGAAGGTCCGTGTAATCGCCGTGGTGGGAGACGATTTCGGCGCCGAGCAGGAGGCGGTGTTCGAAGCGCATGGCATCGATACGCGCGGCATTGAGCACACCGCGGGCAAAACATTCTTCTGGCAGGGCTCCTACCTCGATAACCTGAACGAGGCTAAAACCCACCGCACAGACTTGAACGTCTTTGCCGGATTTGAGCCCAAGATACCAGACGCCTACCGCGACTCGGAGTTCCTGTTTCTGGCCAATATCGATCCGGTCCTGCAGCGGCGCGTGCGCGAGGCGATGCCCGGTGTTCGCCTCGTCGCCGGCGACACCATGAACTACTGGATCAAGGACCATCGCGACGCCCTGCTTGAGGTGTTAAAGGGCCTCGATGTTCTGTTGATCAACGACACCGAGACGCGAATGCTTGCCAGCACTAACAACCCGGTGCAGGCCGCGCGCCAGGTGCTCGAAATGGGCCCGAAGACGCTCGTCGTCAAGCACGGCGAGTACGGCGCCACGGCGTTCTTCGCACCGGAGGGTTCGAGCAGCAACGAGCATCGTCCCATCCGCGCCTTTCGCGCGCCGGCGCTGCCGCTCGACGAGGTCGTCGATCCAACCGGCGCGGGCGACAGCTTTGCCGGCGGGTTCTTCGGCTATCTTGCTTCGCAGAAGGAGTTGACTCCCGCCGCATTCCGGCGCGCCATGTTCTACGGCGGCGTGATGGGTTCGTTCGCCGTCGAGCGCTTCGGAACAGAACGGTTGCAGGGGCTCACGCGCAAGGAGATCGACGACCGCTTCCTGCTGTTCCGCGAGTTGACCCATCTTGAATGATGAGCCAAATGACGAGCCCACTGACGAGCCTATCGCCCGATCGGAATGGGCAGCGGTTCTTGCGTGCTGCGCGGCCGCTTCCATTGCGGCAATCGTGTGGAGCTGGCGTAGTGGAGCGATGCTGAACTACGGCGACGCCGTCGCCCACCTGCACATCGCGCGCCGCATCTTCGATTCGCATCGGCCGGGGCTCACGCAGCTCGGCTCGGTGTGGCTGCCGCTGCCTCACCTGCTGCAGGTTCCCTTCGTCGCGGTGTACGCGTGGTGGGCCAATGGGTTTGCGGGCGCGATTCCTTCGGCTCTGGCTTATCTTGCCGCATGCGCTGGAGTCTATCGGCTGGCGCGCCATTGGCTGGGGCGCGCCGAGTCGGCGCTGGCCGTGGCCTTCTTCGCCGTCAATCCCAATTTGCTTTATTTGCAAACGACGGCCATGACCGAGCCGCTGTTCGTTTGCGAAATGATCTGGGCGGTCGTATGGCTGGTGGAGTGGAGCGCGAGTTATGAAGGCGCCGATTCCGCGACCCACGAGGAAGTATCGCGCCCTCGCAACCGGCTGCTCTGGAAGATCGTAGTGGTCCTCATTGCGGCGGTGTTCACGCGCTACGACGGCTGGGTGATGGCGCTGCTGGCCTGGGTGGGAATCGGCCTGGTGCTGGCGCGCCGCGGCGGCCTGCGCTCGCGGACCTTCTGGCTGGCCAGCGCAGTTCTGCTCGCCGCGCCCATCGCCTGGTTCGTTTACAACGCCACTGTCTTCGGCGATTGGCTCAGCTTTGCGCGTGGGCCCTATTCAGCCAAGGCCATTGAGCTGCGTACTGCCGCGCCCGGAGGCCCGCCGCATCCGGGCTGGCACAATCCGTGGGTCGGGCTGCTCTTCTTCATCAAGGTCTCGGAGACGGACGCGGCGGCGGCAGCATGGGGCAATGTGCTACTGGCGCTCAGCGTGCTCGGTATGGCATGGGGCTGGCTCGCCGCGCGCACCCGCGGGTTCGGGTGGACGCTGCTGCTGTGGCTGCCCGTGCCGTTTTACGCATACTCCGTCGCGTACGGGTCGGTGCCCATTTTTATTCCACCCTGGTGGCCGCACTCCTGGTACAACACGCGCTATGGGTTGGAGCTTTTGCCCGCGCTCGCGCTGGGATTGGGCTGCGCAGCGCATCTCGTTCTTGCGCTGGCGCGCATCTTCAAGCCGCGCTGGGCCGCAGCCGCAGTGGCTGCGCTCTTTGCTTCGATCGGCCTCAATAGCTGGCAGGTCCTGCGCGAACATCCTCTGGTCTACGTCGAGGGAACCAAGAACATTGCGGCACGTCGTTCGTATGAAGAGGCAATTCCCGCCGCTTTGCGCGCGCTGCTGGCTGAGCGCCCCGGCGGCATTGTGCTGATGGACACGTCGGCCTATCCCGAGATCGTGGCGCTGACCGGAATTCCGCTGCGCCAGACGATCAACGAGAGCGACAAGGATTTCTATAGCGATGCGCTGGCCGCGCCCGCGGCTCATGCGGCGGTGGTGCTGGCTTTCGATGACGATGAGGTGGGGCGGGCGGTTGCGGATCATCCCACCGGCCTTAAAGAAGTGGCCCGCTTCACCGTGCCCGGCCAGCCTACCGGAACACTTTACGTCTCCGATACTCCCGCCTCAACAAGCACGCCTACGCGGTGATAGCATCGGGCAAGGAATTCGATGAGCATGGTGCTCGCACTGCTCGCGCAGCCCTTCCAATTCGACCGGCTGCAGCAAATCGGGGTCGTAAACGGCGCCATCGGCCGCCTGCTGCTGGCCAGCCTGCTCGGCGCGCTGATCGGCGTGGAGCGCGAAGCCAGCCGCAAGGCCGCGGGCGTGCGCACCAACCTGCTCATCTGCCTGGGTAGCGCGTTCTTTACGCTGCTCTCGGCAGTGCTGGCCGGCGACACCAATCCCGACAAAGGCCGCGTGGCTTCGAACATCGTGCAGGGAATCGGATTCCTGGGCGCGGGTGTGATCCTGCACAACCGCAACCGCATCAGCGGACTGACCAGCGCGGCCAGCATCTGGGTCGTGGCGTCGGTGGGGATGGCTTGCGGCGCGGGCCTCTATGCGGCGGCGGCGCTGGCGGCGGTCGTGATCGTCGTCTCGCTGCAGGTAGTCGGGTTTCTCGAAAGGCGCGCGAACCTGAAGCCCTACACCAGAATCTACGAAGCGCGCGGGCGAGACCAGACGCGGATGCTCCAATCGATCCTGGATGCGATGGATAAGTCCGGCGAGCAACTCAAGGACGTCGAGCGCGACGCCATTGGCGAGTTGCAGCGTGTGAGTTTTGGCCTGACCGCGACCAAGAAGCAGCACGAGCGGCTGTACGGGCAACTGCTCGCCGAGCCGGAGATCGATGCGCTGTTCACCTTCCGCGATCCGGAGGAAGATTGATTCCCTTCACCAAGGCGCACGCCTGCGGCAACGACTTTTTGATCGTGACCGAAGAGGACGCCAAGGGCCTCGACCGGGCTGAGTTGACGCGGCGGCTCTGCGCGCGCCACACGGGCGTGGGCGCGGACGGCATCGAGTTCTTTCGCTGGACGGGAATCTGCGCGGGGTACATCGCGCTGCGCAATGCCGACGGATCGACAGCCGAGATCAGCGGTAACGGCACGCGCTGCGCGGCCGCCTGGATGGCGCTCAAGATGGATGCGCGCGCCGGCGACGAGATGCGCATCGAGACCGATGCGGGGATGCGCGTGTGCCGCGTGGGGCGAGTCGGTGCGAACGGGATCAACACGATCGAAATCTCGTCCGGAATGGGCGTGCCGGTATTCACGCGGAGGACCGTTCAGTTCACGGACGGAATGCAAATTGCCGGCGCAGAAGTTTCGGTCGGCAACCCACACTTCGTCATCGTCGTCGACAACGCGGATTTTTCTGTCGGCGGCCGCGCGTGGCAGGCGATCGGTGAGGAAATCTGTACCCATGCGGATTTTCCGCGGCAGACGAATGTGGAGTTCGTGCGCATTGTGAATCCGGAGAACATCGAGATTCGCATCTTCGAGCGCGGGGTGGGGCCAACCATGTCGTCGGGCACCGGCACCTGCGCCGCGGCTGTGGCGGCAATCGGATTCAACAGTAGTGCATCGCCCTTGCGTGTCGTCGCTCCCGGCGGCGCGCAAACGGTCGAGTGGGCGGGGCCGGGCGCGGAACTCAAGCTCATCGGTCCGGCAGCGATGATCGCCTGGGGTGAAGCCTGGTGAGTGCGAACCTGCTCAAACCGCCTGCCGTTTCGTCCGGAGCCCACGTCAGCGTGATTGCGCCGGCGTCGTTTGCGCGTCCCGATCGTGTCGAAGGAGGCCTGAAGGCACTCCGCGCGCTGCATTTCCATCCTCGCCCCGGCGAGCACACCCACCTGCGCGGACCGCTCTTTTTCTCCGGAACGGCGGCGCAGCGGCTCGAAGACCTGCACAAGGCCTTCGCCGATGCGGAGACGGGCGCGATCATGTGCCTGCGCGGCGGCTACGGCTCCAACTACCTGCTCGACCGGCTCGATCTCGATCTGATCCGCCAGCACCCCAAACCTTTTTTCGCATACAGCGACCTGACCGGCGCGCAACTGCTCTTTCTCGACCGCCTCGGCTTGCCCGCGTTTCACGGCCCGATGGTGGCCGCGGATTTTGCGTCGGAAGACGGCGTGCACCTGGCCAGCTTCCATGCGGCGCTCGAAAGCAAGCTGTACCGCGTGGGCGCTCAGGAAGGCTTGCGCGTGTTGAAAACGGGTTCAGCGCGGGGCACGCTCTATGGAGGCTGCTTGTCGATCCTGGTTTCGCTGCTGGGCACGCCGTGGGCGCCGGCAACCGAGGGCAAGCTGCTGTTCCTCGAAGATACCGGCGCCAAGCCATACCAGATCGATCGCATGTTGTGGCAACTCAAGCAGGCGGGCAAGCTCGACGGTGTAAAGGGAATCGTGTTCGGCGAAATGCTCGAATGCACCTCGCCCGGGGCCGCGCCCGACCTACTCGAGCAGGTGATCCTGCGCGCCTTCGACGATTTCGCCGGTCCGGTTGCGATAGGCCTGCGCAGCGGCCACGTCTCGCGCGGCAACGTGACGCTGACCTTCGGCGTGGAGGCGGAGTTGATCGCGGAGAGCGCCCCCGAACTGCGCCTGCTGGAGCCGGCGGTGATACGATGAGCGATTTCTCCAGCGCGCGCAAACATATTCATCTGAGCGGCGTCTGCGGCACGGCGATGGCCTCGCTCGCCGGCCTGTTGCAGTTGCGGGGTCATCGCATCACCGGCTCCGACAAGGCGGCGTATCCGCCGATGAGCGACCTGCTGCGCGAACTGGGAATCCCGGTGATGGAGCCCTACGCCGAAGCAAACTTAGATCCGGTGCCGGATCTCGTCGTGATCGGCAATGCGCTTTCGCGCGGCAATCCCGAGGTGGAGCGCGTGCTCGACGAGCGCATTCCGTTCACATCGATGGCGGCGCTGCTGCGCGACGAGTTTCTGCGCGGCCGCGAATCGCTGGTGGTCGCCGGCACGCACGGCAAGACCACGACGACGAGCATGCTGGCCTGGATCTATCAAGTGGCCGCGCGCGAAGACCCCGCGATCGAACCGTCGTTCCTGATAGGTGGTGTGGCGGAGAACTTCGGATCGAGCTTTCAATTGCGCCCCACAAGGACTTTCATTGTCGAAGGCGACGAATACGACACCGCTTTCTTCGACAAGGGGCCGAAGTTCCTGCATTACTTTCCCGATGCGCTGATTCTGACCCATGTGGAGTTCGATCACGCTGACATTTACTCGGACCTCGAAGCGGTAAAGACTGCATTCAAACGCCTGGTCAACCTGGTGCCGCGGCGCGGTCTCATCGTTGGCTACGCCGGCAGCGTCAATGTGACCGAGTGTGTGAAGCATGCATTGTGCCGGGTGGAGCGCTTTGGATTCAGTGAAGATGCGCACTGGAGGCTTCGTAACTTGCGGCACGAGGATGGACTGACCCAATGGGAAGTGTGGCGGAGCGGCGCGAAGTGGGCCGAGTTCGAAATGCGCATGGCCGGCGAGCACAACGCGCTGAACGCGACCGCCGCTGCGGCGCTGGCGGCGAATCAAGGCGTCGGCAAAGAGGCGATTCGGCAGGCGCTGGCCAGCTTCAAAAGCGTGAAGCGCCGCCTCGAAGTGCGTGCCGAGATTGGCGGCATCACCATCATCGACGACTTCGCGCATCATCCTACAGCCATTCGAGAGACGCTGCGTGCGCTGCGCTCGGTCTATCCGCGGGTGCGTTTGTGGGCAGTCTTGGAGCCCCGGTCTAATACATTGCGGCGCAAGGTGCTTGAAGCCGACCTCATCGATAGCCTGCGCCAGGCCGACCGCGTCGTTATCGCCGGCGTCTATCAGCAGCAGCGCATCCCAGAGGATGAACGGCTGCACCCGGAAGACGTGGTGAAGGCGCTCAATGCGAGCGGCAAAACCGCCGAGCTTCATCCTGACGCGGACGCGATCGTTGCATCCATCGCGCCGCGGCTCGAACCGGGCGACGTGGTCGCGATTCTTTCCAATGGCGGCTTCGACGGCATCTATGAGAAACTTCCGGCGCGGCTCAGAGATCGCATGGAATGAATAGCGAAGCACGGGCATGATCGCCTCTCTTACATTGCTGGCTACGATCGTCGTTCTCGGTGCGCCAATGGCGATCGCTCTGATCCCCTGGGCCATGATCACAGGCAACGCGAATCCTCTTTACTACGCTTCACTGGCAATTGTGCGGCTGGGATTCCGGCTGGCGAGGATTCGCGTCGAAGTTGCGGACACGGAACTCGTGCCGGCGAAGACGGCGTGCATCTTCATGTCAAACCACCTTTCGAACCTCGATGCAGCGGCGCTGTTGCCTCGGCTTCCCGGGCGCACATCTGCGTTCATCAAGCGCTCGCTCTTGAAGATTCCGGTTTTTGGCTACTGTTTGCGGCTGGGCGACTTTGTGCCTGTGGATCGCGACGGCCGCGTAGAGAGCGCGCAGGAGAGCGCTGCAGCGGCCCGGCGCGTGCTTGAAAAAGGACTGCATCTGACCATCTTTGTCGAGGGTACGCGTTCGCGCGACGGTCGCATGCTGCCCTTCAAAAAGGGTCCGTTTTACCTGGCCATGGAAGCCGGCGCACCCTGCGTTCCGGTGTCGATCCACGGTACCGAGTCGATGATGGCCAAGGGCAGCCTGCGCATCCGCCCCGGAACGGCGCACGTCGTGTTCCATGCGCCCATCTGGCCGCGCGAATTCGCCACGCGCGAAGAATTGATGGAAGCGGTGCGGGGAGCGATTGCGTCGGCGCTGCCGGAGTGGATGCGGAATTAAAGCCGGCGGGCGCGGCTACTACGGCTCCACGATTGCGTTGTAGCCGTCGTTGAGCAGCTTGAGCCGCATGGCGTTGGCGTCGTTGACATTGTTGAACGGTCCGACCTGAACGTGGATCAGGTTGTCGGTGGGGTCGCGGCGCGCGGTGACGGCGTATCCGCGGCGCAGCAGGGCATTGGTCAGCACGCTCGCGTCTTCGGCGTGGGAGACGGCGGCAATCTGAACCATCAATCTTAGCGCCGGCGCGACAGGGGCGGCCGTGACCGGCGCCGTCGAGGGCTGCGTTGGCTGGGTTGGCATCGCGGGCTTGACCGTCCATTGGTTAGGGGCCGATGGATTTGCGGCCTGCGGAGCGACTGCCTGACCGGCCGTTGCGCTTGCCGGATTGGCTATCACGTCGCCATCGGGGTCGGCGGAGGGCGGCGTTTGGGCCGAGGCGTCTGCTGAGGCCGGCTGCGCGATTGCAGGTTGAGGCGCGGCAGAGGGCTTAGGTTGGTTGCCGGCGGCCATTGCCAGTGAACCCGCATTGGACGCAGTTTGCGGACCGCCGACCATAGCGACCGGAGCGCGGTGACCCGCGGCGTAGCCGAGGCCGAAGAACAGGCCGCAGATCAGAATCAGGCCAAAACAGATTGCCAGCAGGCCGGTGGCGCCCAGTGTGATCTCGGTCTCATGGCCGCGCCCGGTCTCGTCGATCTCGCGCTCCTCGAAGACTTGTCTCATCTCCGGTCCTCTGCGTGCGGCAGGCTTTTGAATCGAACCCGGCCCGTCCGGCTATGTTTCGGCCCGCCGCGCCAGATAATCCGACGCCGAGGCGCTTCAAACATCGCATCTTCAGTCTACTTCGTCTCAGCAGTCGCTTTTCCTGCCGCCTTATTCAGCAGGGTAAGCAACTCCATCGGCAGTGGAAAGATGATGGTCGTATTCTTTTCGACGCCGATCTCGGTCAGGGTTTGCAGGTAGCGCAACTGCAGCGTCATGGGCTGGGTGGCCATCAGAGTCGCGGCATCCACAAGTTTTTGCGCGGCATTGAACTCACCTTCGGCGTGGATGATCTTGGATCGCTTTTCGCGCTCCGCCTCAGCCTGCTTGGCCATGGCGCGCAGCATCTGCTCGGGCAGGTCGACCTGTTTCACTTCCACGGAGATGACCTTCACCCCAAACGGCTCGGTCCGCAAGTCGATGATGGTCTGGATGCGCAGATTCAGCTTGTCGCGATGGCTAAGCAACTCGTCCAGTTCCACTTCACCGAGCACGGAGCGCAGCGTGGTCTGCGCGAACTGCGAGGTCTGGTAAACGTAGTTGGCCACCTTGATGGCGGCATCGTTGGGATTCACGACGTATAGCGTGACCACGGCGTTCACCTTCAGCGTGACGTTGTCGCGGGTGATCACGTCCTGCGCCGGGACTTCGAGCACCTCCTGGCGCAGGGAGATGCGGACCATCTGGTCGAACGGCCGGAAGACGAGGATGATACCAGGACCTTTGGGCACGGGCAGCGCGCGGCCCAGGCGGAAGATGACGGCACGCTCGTAGTCGCGCAGGATTTTGATGGAGTTGAGCAGATAGAGTGCGACGATCAGGATGAAAATCAGAATCGGCGCCGACAGGCCTAGCAACATTGACTTCCCTCACTCAGCAGGGATTGTACTCCTCGCGCGTCTACGCAGCGGCTGAAGTTACCGCGGGCGCATCAACGGGCGCAACGTGCAGGAGGTACTGCTCGTGGCCGATCACTCGCAGCGGAGCTCCCTTGGCAACCGGCTCGGAGGCTACGGCTCGCCAGATTTCGCCTTCGACCAGGACGTGGCCCTCGGGATTTAACGGCTCCATGGCCGAGGCGCGGCTGCCCACCAGGGCATCGGCGCCCAGCAGGTGCTTCCTGCGCCGCGCGCGAACGACCAGCCTGACCATGAAGAACGTAATGGCGCCAAACGCCGCGCTGACCGCGATGGCAAGCGCCGGGTTGATGGCCAGCTCCGGAACGGGCGCCGCCACCAGCGTGAGCATTCCAAAGGCCAGGCACACGATGCCCGCAATCGCCAGCGCGCCGTGGCCGCCGAATTTGGCCTCGAGAATCAGGAGCGCGACGGCGGCTACCAGCAGCATCACCGCCGTGTACCGGATAGGCAGGAGGTTGAGCCCGAAGATGCCGAGCAGCACCATGAGCGTGCCCAGCGCACCGGGGACGATGGTCCCGGGTGCATTGAATTCGAGATAGATGAGCATGGCGCCGATCACCAACAACAAGAGCGCGATGTTGGGATCGACGAGCCAACTGAGCAGCTCATCGCGCAATGTAGGCTTGAGCAGTTGGATGCGGGCGCCGGCCAGGTGCAGCACCTGCTTTTCGCCGTTGAGACGGGTAATGGTGCGGCCATCGAGTTGATTGAGCAACTGCGCCTCATCGGTCGCAACGATATCGACGATGTGCTGCTGCAGGGCTTCTTCGGCAGTATAGGAGTGCGAAGAGGCTGCGGCGGCAATGGCCGCCTCGGTGTTGCGGCCGCGCCGGGTCACGCAGGAGCGCAGCAACGCCTCGGCATCGTTTTCGATCTTCTGCATCTCCGTGTCGTCGGGCTTGCCGCCAAGGGCAACCACGTGCGCCGCGCCGGCGTTGGTTCCCGGCGCCATGGCGGCAATGTCCGCGGCCTCAAGCAGATAGAAGCCCGCGGAGCCGGCGCGCGCCCCCGCCGGCGCCACATACACGATGACGGGAACGCGGGAAGCGAGGATTGCGCCGACCATCGAGCGCATGGATTCCAGCAGCCCTCCGGGCGTATTCATTTCGATGAGCAACGCCTGAGCGCCGTCGGCATTGGCGCGGGCAAGCGCGCGGTCCAGCTCTCCGGCGCTGATCGGCTGGATGGTGTCGTCGAGGACGATCTTCTCGACGAGCGGCTGCGTGCCCGATGCCGGAGCGGCGTGCACTCGCCCCGCGCACACCGCTGCCGCGATCAGGCCAGCTCCCAATCCGATTGCAATTTGGACATACCGTCGCATGACCTGCTCCATTCTTGCTCCGGGGTGTCGACCGTGCCCAGTGTCTCAGATCACACTACTGCCTGGGCACTTGCCTGCCCTCGACGGCGCGCCGCAGCTCCTGAGCCGGGCGGCTGGCGGGATCGAGCTTGAGCGCTTCGCCGGCCTCGTTGCCTGCCTCGCTCAGCCGGTTGTCAGCCAGATCCAACCGACCCAGCACCAGAAAAGCCTCAGCCGAGGGCGCCAGGTCCAACGCGGCGCGCGCCTCTTTGCGCGCATCCGCGGAGTCGCCGGTGCGCTCCCGAACCTCGGCCAGCCCGGCGTGTGCCTCAGCCACCGAGCTGTCGGCGGCCACGGCATCCTGGTAGAGCCGCTCGGCCTCCAACAGCAGCCCGCGATCGAGATAGGTCTTGGCCTGACCGGCGAGCGCACGCGCCCGGTCGGCGGGCGCCAGCGCGGCCAATCGCGCCGTTTCTATCTGGTCGAGCATCTGGGCGGCCTGGCGGAAGGCTACGGCGTCAAACCGGCGCTCGATGCGCTCCAGCGGGTCGGGGTCGGCATTTTCGTCTGCTGACGCGGCGGGCGCCTTCCACGATTTTTCCAGCGCCAGCGCCTCGTTATCGCCGGGGCGCAGCCGCAGGCACTGGGCAAGCTCTGCCATGGCCCCCGCTGAGTCACCCTGCCGCTTGAGGCTGACGGCGATGTTGAAGTGGTAGTCGGCAGCGCGCGGGTCTGCGGTCTCGGCCTGGCGATAGAGCGCGATACCGTCGAGGCCTCGGCGGCTGTGCGCAACGCCTTCATTGTTGACCACCTCTGCCAGGGGCAGAACCCGCGCCACGCCGGCGAATGCCTGCTCGGCCTGGGCATAGTCACCGGAGTAGAGCAGGGAGAGCCCGCGATAGAAGCCGGCCTCGAGCGCATCGGGCGAGTTATGCTCGACCTTGGCGAAGGCCGCGGCGGCCTGCTCGTACTGCTGGCCGTTGTAATCCTCGCGGCCCAGCGCCATCCACGCGTCGCTCAGGTCGGGGCTGAGCTTCACGGCTTCATTGAGATGACGAAGCCGCTCGGCCTGGTCAGGCTCCGTGATGCCGCGAATGTATTGCTCGAAGGCGTCGAGCCGCAGCCCCGCACCTGCGGCCACAAATGTTTCTTCGGCCACGTTGAAATTCGGGTCGAGCTGCCGGGTGAGCTTCCACGCCAGCGAGTCGAAGACGGCGATCAGATCGCGCATGTCGCCGCGAGCGGTTATTTGTTGGGTCATGCGCAGGTGGGGCACGTCCACCACCTCGGCTTCGGCAATCATCGTGGAGCCGTCGGTCCAATAGCTGCCCACGATAATCGAATCGGCATCGAGCGTCTGCGCCAGCTTGAGCGAGCTGGCGCGCGAAGGCTGAAAGCCCTGGGGAAGGCCGAGATGGTCCAGGGCGTAGAGCCGGTCTTCACGGCTCATGGGCGAAAATCCGGCCGACGAAAAGCGGCTGCTCAGCAGCTCCGGCGCCGCTTCGCGAATCCACTCCAGGTTAGGCTGGCCGCTGCGGTTGTCGAAGGGCAACACCAGCAGAATGCGCCCGGTATTCTGCGCGGACGATTCGATAGAAGCAGCGGAAGCCGCCTGCGCGACAGCGGGCAGCGTCGCGGCAAACATGGGCGCGAGAGCCATGAGAGCGAAAGCCGCAATCCGCCGCGGCCGGCGTGATCCGACTGAAAAATGAGTGTGCACTACAGGAAAATTATAGGCGCTTTGGGGATCGAGGGGTGTTGAGGGTGATTCCGAAAGTTTGCATCGGCGGGTCGCTCGGAAGGCGGCTATCGCGTCCTTTCCTGGCGAGATTTATCGGTTAAACCCGATCAGAGCAATCCACTGGCCCTGGCCTTCTTTCTTCCACACCGGCGTGCCATGCAGCAGCTGGGCGATCAAATCGGGCGGAAGATCGTGATGCAGGCCGAAGTAGCGCTCGTCGAGCGCCTCGCCCCCGCTGCCGAGGCTGAGGCCGATTGTCGGCGGATCGTATTTCGTAGAGAAGACCAGCGCAGCGGAGTAGTCCTGGGGCTCGGCGGCGGCGCGGGCGATTTGCGCGGCGGTAAAATCCTCCAACCGGTACACCTTGTAGGGCTCTTTAACGTAACCAAGCTCGGGACGGCTGAGTTCGTCGGTGACCGGCCAGGCAGAGAGCACGGTGGCTCCAGGAAAATGTGCGTTCAATTGCGCAATGCCCGACATGTGCAGCCGGATCACGCGCGCGTAAGCAAGATTATCTTCCGGTGCGAAGCGGTAGGGCGGATTGATGAACAATCCCACCACAAACGCGGCAGCCGAAAACAGGGCCAGCCCCTGCCAGTACGGAACGCGGCGATAGAACGTGGCGACGGCGATAAGCAGCACCAGCGGATACATGGGCAGCAGGTACCGCGTGAGCAGCGCGCCGCCGAGCACGCTGAATTCGAGCGCATTGGTGAGCAGTAGGAGCAGGATGCGCCGCTGAACCGGCTGCCTCACGCCGCTGCGCTCGTGGCCGTCGGCGTCGAGGCGCGGCGTGAGGAGCAGAGCGGCGAAGGTCATCAGCACCGGCACGAACATGTTCATGTGGGCGGCAAGGTGCAGCACGCGATGGCCGAACGCGGCCATTACTCGAATAGGCGCGAGCGTGTCCTCGGCGTTGTAGCGCAGATACTCCGGATTGCCGAAGAGGAAACCGGTCTTCGCGTAGTGATACGCGTACCAGCCGGCCAAAGGCAGCACACTGCCCACGAGCCACGCGGCTTCGCGCCACAAACGCGAACGCGCCGGCGGATGCACGCGAAACCCGGCCGCAAAACTCACCACCGCTAGTGTGATCGGGATGGCGATCGCCGTCTCCTTGCACAGCGCCGCGGCAGCGAACCACAACCCCGCGGCCCAGGGCCTGCGGTCGCGCTCCGGCAGCGCGTAGACCAGCCCCCACAGTGTGCACGCGGCGGCGAAGATGTCGGCGTGCGCCAGCGAGCTCTGCGCAAACCAGATGGGATAGATCGCGGTGAGAACGACGGTCCAGAACGCCACGGCAGGGGTGCCATTGACGCGCATGGCCAGCTTCCACACCGCCAGCAGGCCGAGCGACGCCACAATGAGAACTGCTTCGCGCGTGACCTCGGGGAGAAATCCCGAAGCCTTCCACCATGCGGCGAGATAGATGCTCGGCAGAGGCGGATGGCCGTTGGAGAGCGTGGTGATGGGGATCAGCGAGCCGGTGCGGAAGAAGTCCCACGCCGCGGGGATGTAGTAGCCGGCCTCGTCCCAGTAGTAGGGCAGGCGCAGCAAAGTAAAGTGCGTGGCATAGAGTGCGGCGAAGATGACCGGAAAAATCATCCAGAGCGGCAAGGGCGCGTCAAGCCGCGGCTGCATGAGTCGTAATCTCGCGCGCAATTGCTCGCTCCTTACATCGGGGACTTCAATCCGGAAGCTGGATGAACACGAGATGTATTGAGGGAAACCTTGGTCCCTTGGTCCCTTGGCCTCTGATCACTGCTCCCTAATTCACGGGCCCGTGCGGAAAATTATGACTCTGCGGTTCCAGGTTCAACGTGCCGAAGGCCTGTTCGTATTGCGCGATGTTTTGCCCCAGCACGTTCAAGAGCGCCTTCGCCTGTTGCGGGCTGAGAAAGATGGCCTGATGATTGCGGATGGTGACCTGGTCGGGGCTTTCGCTCGACGCCAGACCGAAGGTGAGTTGAAAGTCCCACACGCTCACCCGCACCTGCACGCTGTTGGCGTAGGTTTCGCGATAGTCCTCCGTCTGGACGAGGTTCATTTGCGGCTGCTGCACGTTCGGGCTCATGATTCCACCAGCTTACTCCAATGGTCTATTCTCCAGTTTTGGCTTCGCGGCTCTCCACGCTGGTTAGGGCGCGCGCCGCCAAGGGGGATTCAGAAGATGAGAAGCAGACAGCGTGAACTCTCGCGACGCGATTTTCTCGTGCGGGGCGCGGCAGCGGCCGGAGCGGTTGCAGCCGGACCGATTTTGGCCCAGCAGGCCGGCGGGGCAGGGGCCGGAGGTCGCAAGGTTCTGCACATCATCGGCCACTCGCACATTGACGCTGCGTGGCTGTGGCCGTGGCGCGAGGGCGCCGATACCGTGCTGACCACCTTTCGCAGCGCCTTGAACCGGATCGACGAAACCCCCGGCTTCTGCTACACGCACTCTTCATCAGCGCACTATCGATGGGTCGAGAGCGCCGATCCGGCGATGATCAACGAGATTCGCGCGCGCATTCGTGAAGGCCGCTGGGAAGTTGTGGGCGCGTGGCCGGTCGAGCCCGACTGCAACATTCCCGCAACGGAGAGCTTCGTTCGCCACTCACTCTACGGCAAGCAGTTTTGCCAGCGCGTGCTCGGCGCCGACGTCAAGATCGGCTTCAACCCCGATTCGTTCGGCCACGCCGCCGGATTACCCACGATCCTGAAGCGCGCAGGCTACGGCTACTACGCCTTCATGCGCCCGCAGGAACACGAGATGAAGCTGCCGCTCCTGTTCTGGTGGGAGGGCCCCGACGGCTCGCGCGTTCTGGTGTCGCGCATCTGGCGCAACTATGATGCCGATGCCGACCTGATTCGCCCCGCGGCGGAGTCGGCTTTCGCGCCCGGCTTCGATCACGGCGTGTTCTATCTCGGCGTGGGCGACCATGGCGGCGCCGTGACCAAAGAACAGATACGGCGGATTCTCGAATTTCAGAAAGACCCGACACTGCCGGAGCTGCGCTTCAGCACGCTGCGCGCATTCTTCACGGCGGTCGAGCAATCGCCGGCGTTCCCGTCGTTGCCCGTCGTTAAAACCGAGCTGCAGCACCACGCGCGGGGCTGCTACTCAGCCAATGGCGAAGAAAAATTCCTCAATCGCCGCGCTGAGCGATCTCTGATCGAAGCGGAGACCATCTCGCTCATGGCGAATCGGACCATGAGCCGCGCGTATCCTGCGGAGCAATTCGCCGAGTCGTGGTGGAAAGTTCTCTTCTGCCAGTTTCACGACATGATGGCCGGCACGTCGCTATATTCGGATTACCAGGACGTCCGCGACAGCGTCGGATACGCGTGCGAAGTCGCGCAAACGACCAAGGTGAGCGCGCTCGAAGCGATGGCCAAACACGTCGACCTCAGTTCCGTCGAGGAAGGCGCTGTCTTCGCCTTCAACCCGCTGCCCTGGAAGCGCAAAGGGCTGCTCGAATGTTATGCCGAGCACAATCCATCCGGTAACTCGCCCATAACTTATCTCTCGTCGAAGGATGGCGCGAAGATACCCCTCCAGTGGCGCCCTTCGGAGAGCATGACAAACTTTTTTCGGCGCTTGTCGGCGTGGGTCGAGCTGCCGGCGTGCGGTTACAAGGTCTTCGAGCTAAGTCATGGCGAGCCGCCAGCTCCCGCGAATTACAGCAATTTCTTCACGGCTTCCGATTCCGCGTTGGGTATAACTTCATTGAAAGCTCCCGATAAGACCGAGTTACTGGCCAATCCGATCGGATTAGTAGCCATTCGCGATACCAGCGACACCTGGGCGCATGGAATCGACAGCTTCCGCGAGGAGATTGGCCGCCCCACATTCGTCTCGTCCACCGTCGTCGAGGATGGCCCGGTTACGCGCGTCACGCGTCAGCGCGCGCACTGGCAGGATTCGGAAATCGTGCTCGACATCGCGCAGTTTGCCGGCCTCGATTTCATCGAGCTACGCTTTGTCATCGACTGGCGCGAGCGCGAGCAGATCCTCAAGCTCGAAATTCCCACCGCGTTAACCAACCCGCGAGTCTTCGCCAAGGTGCCGGGCGCAGTCATCGAGCGCGCCACCAACGGCAACGAGGAACCCTGCCAGGATTGGGGTGCGGTGCAGGGCAAGATTGGCGATTCGGATTACACCGTGGCGATTCTCAACAATCAGACTTACAGTTACGACTGTCTCGGCGGGCTGTTTCGCACCATCCTCATTCGCTCCGCGCCGTATGCGCGCCATAATCCCAACAAGGTTCCGCAGAGCGACATCAATGCCTGGCAGGATCAGGGCCGCCAGGAGCGCAGGTTCTGGATCAAGTGCGCGCGCTGCGCACAAAACGAGTTAGCTCTCGACCGCCTCGCTGAAGAGCTGCAATCGCCTGCCGAATACGTCCTCGATTCCGCGCACAAGGG
This sequence comes from Occallatibacter sp., assembly GCA_049676965.1. Classification (GTDB taxonomy): domain Bacteria; phylum Acidobacteriota; class Terriglobia; order Terriglobales; family Acidobacteriaceae; genus Telmatobacter. The sequence continues at coordinate 18,228 of JBAUBR010000368.1, read as the reverse complement.
AGCCGCGCCGTGGGAGCAGTCGTGGCTCGAGATAGAGCCCGCGAACGTGTGGGTACTCGCCATCAAGCAGGCCGAGCGCGCGCCGAATGAGATTGTCATCCGCATCCAGGAGCGCGCGGGCGTTGCGACGCAGGCCACGCTGAAAAGCTCGCGTTTTGGCATGGATCGCACCGTCGCGCTGGCGCCGTTCGAATTGAAGACACTCATTGTGAAGCAAGGCGCGGCAGGCGCACACGCGGAGGTTCGCGAAGTGTCGTTATTGGAGATTTAGGGGGACGCCGAGCCTGATCTAGAGAGGAAACGATGCAGAGCGACTTTCCCGTGAAGTCACTTTTGCGGCACGGAGTAGATTGCGATCTGGTCGCGGGTGAGGACGGCAAGTTCGGAGCCGTCGGGCGCCAACGCGTAGCCATCCCGGCTCACGGTCGGGGACCCCGCGTGCGCGGTGAGCAGGCGCTTGCCATCCGCGGCGCGATAGACCCCCAACTCTTCGAACGAGAAATTGTTCGCGCTGAAAAACGCCCCGGGAGGCACGGGCAGGCTGGAGTGCACGATTTTCACCACAAAATCCTGCCGGTTCGCACTGCCCTGGGCGGCGTCGCCACATTCATTGAGCGTCGAATCGCTTCTCAATGCGAGCGTGCCGTTGGAGCGCAGCACACGGTACTCGCGTCCCTGGGTTTGCCTGCTGCAGCTCACCAGGAAGAGAAGGTCGGGCGCGACGCTGGAGATCTCGGGTGTGCAGCTCGAGCTGAACCGGGCAATTGTGGAGGTATGGTTGTCCCATGTGGACATGGAAATGCTGTAGCGCATGTTGGGTAGCGCCAGCAGCCTGGCTTGGCCCTCGTCAAGCAGCGTGGGCGGCATGAGGCGCGACCGCGCAGCGGATTTGGCGATGACTTCGAATTCGCGATTCAGCACCTCGATGCCGACATCTTCTTCCGGCTCGCTGCCCAGGTTCTCGCGCAGCGCGGCATGCAGCTCCGGCGAATACCGCTCGTGGATGACGCCCACAGCCATAAAGCTTCCATCGGGCGTCACTCGCACAAAGGCCAGCGGACCCTCCAGGGGAATCCGCTTCTCGATCTTCAGGCCCTCGCCGTAGACGCGAAGCTCGGAGCCGACGTGCACCAGGACGCGGCCATCGGCAAGCGGCCACAAGTATTGCCCGTTGTCGGGCAGCTCCCAGTCGGCGGTGTTCGTTACTCGATGTGTTGCGGTGTTGACAAGAGCTGCGCGGATTACACGGACGGTCCAGCCCGACTTGCCCAACAAATGCCGGGGCGCCAGGATGTGCGGATTGAAGGCAACCAGCAGCTCTTTGGGACCGAGATAGGCGAGCGCGTCGTCATTCTCGAAGCTGTCCAATATCCTCTGTGGGCGGGGCGCATAGCCAAGCTGGCGGATAGAGATGGTCGCAGCCGTCTTGCCCAGGTCGATTGAATTCGCGGCCGGCAGCGCGACGTTGCATTCCGGAGGTGCGCACGTCTCGATGGTATCGTCCACCGGCGTTTCGGCTGGGGGCGGCGGCAAATCCGAACTGGAGGAAGGTGCGTTACCCGCCGCAGTGCCCGTCGATGGCTCGTAAGCTGCCGGACTCCTCGACTCCGCCGCAGCAGAGGCCATGCGAGGATATGTCCCCCGTGCGGGTACCAGCAGAAGCGTTGTACGCTTCTCCAGCGACACGTCGTGGCCGGTAATCGTAAGGATGGTGCTGTTCTCGGGTCCGGTACCCACGCCCAGCCTCAATCCCCTGATGCCCGAAACCTCGCCCATCTTCATGTGCGGGACCTTCGGCACCTCGTTGATCCCGGTATCCGCCTGCATCATCATCCCGCCCATTTGCGACATTCTGAGGCCCTGAATGTCGCCGTGGCTGCCGGGCCCGGACGTCATAATGGGTAGGGCGTCGCTCATGATGCCGTAATCGTTATCCTGCGGAGCCGCAATCGCGGCAAGCATCAGCCCGAACGCACCCAGCTTCGGCTGCCCGCATTGCGCTCTGTTGAAGGCAATATCCAGTTCTGAGATCTTCGCGGTTTTGGTATGGGGAACCACCGAGACTACGCGCCCTTCCAGAATCGCTCCGTTGCGCAGAGAGCAATCGGCTCCGCTCCAGTTGGCGGTCACGCGCGCAAAGACGGTAGAGCCAACCTTCAACAGGCGCGCGCTCAGGTCCGCGATCAATTCCGCCTGCACCGGGGTAATGGGCGGCGGGACGAGGCTGCTCTCGGCAAGGGCCGAAGCGCCGAAAAGCACAAGAACTGCTGCCAGCACCGGATTCTGCGCTTTCACACCACCCCCTCGAATTCAGCCCCTGCTGGAGCTGCACGGCGTTTGGCAGCCATTCTATACCTGGAAAGTGTTTCTGTACCGGCACAGGACAAGGCATCAAGGAAAGGGAACGCATTCGAGCCGTCCAGTTCGCTGGCCTTCGGAACACCCCGCCACTTCAGCGCCGCACGGGCCTATGAAAGGTGTGGCGGGCAAACGAAGCTTCCAAGCCCCCCGTGCAACTGCGAAGGGGACTGTACTCGCGGCCAAACCGGAACCGAGGATTTTCCCTTCCTCATGGCTGAGTGAATTGGAGCAGACCGGGTGCTCATTGGAGTTCTGCATCGGACGTTGAAAACGCCACCCGATTTGAATGGACCACGATGCGGGGAGGATCGAAACCCTACTTTTGAACGAATGCCTCCAGCCGATACTTCGCAATCGCGCGACCTACGGCCTCGTCGAGTTGCTTGATGAACTTCAAATCCGTCTCCGGCATTTCGGGCGCCGGAAGACGCTCGTCGGCCGGCTCAAATAACGGAGACAGGTCCATTCGCTGATATGCCTGGTGATGTTGCTGTTCGGCGGCGAACTTTGCCGCCGTCCAATTTGCTCTCTGGGCGGTGTCGTAGCGTCGTTTTGCGTCTCCGAAGTGGATGACAACAAGCCAGATCGCAGGGATCGCCACTTCGCAGCAAACCACCATGCGCGGGTCGCCAATCATAGTGTGAAGGTAGTTCAATTCGACCTCCAATCCCCAGGCATCCCAAGTCGTCTGCTGTATCGGCTGCGGCTCCCTTCTAAATGCTGCTGATAGATATATATGGACCTATATTGTCGTATTGCCGTTGAAATTGCGCTGCAAGCGATCGAATAGCTGTTACTAAGGTCACTATTTGTAAGTTGGCGATTAAATGGTGCGAAAGGAGGGACTCGAACCCTCATGGGTTTCCCCGCCAGATCCTAAGTCTGGTGCGTCTGCCAATTCCGCCACTTTCGCATGAACTATGGCGATGACCTATCCCGAACCGCTCGGCGATGCCGAGTCTACCAGCCGCGGATGGGACAGGCGCCGCGCGCGGACAGCTTATTCTGCTGTATTGTCGCATGAATCGTCGATCGGGAAGTTGCGCGGAGACCGGTGCCGGCCGTCTTTAATCGACTGCGATTCATTCTCCTGCGCAGGTTTCGACTGATACGATTTCTTGCCGTACTTTCCTTACCGGCAGCGCCGAGCCGGTTCGCGCTAGTACCTAGCTGCGAAACTTCGCGTACGGTTCATTTGGTTGTGTTTTCAACATGATCCGCAGCCAGAATCAGGCGCTTAATTCCGCAACGAGATACTAGGGGGCTTGTCGGCATGAAGGATTCCGACTAATGAAGATCACCGAAGTCCGCGCTCGCGTGGTTCGCTGGGAAGGCAATACAGTCCCGCTCCCTCCGCACTTCTGCACCAATCCCATGGACATGGTCGCGTTCGGCCAGGCCTCGATGGGAAATTTCTCCTTCCATGAGTGGCTGGTGGTGGAGATCTTTACCGATGCGGGGCTCGTGGGCCTGGGCAACGCCGCCCTTTCTCCTACAGTGACCAAGCAGCTCATTGACACCTACCTCAAGCCGCTGCTGATCGGCGCCGACCCGTGGGACACCGAACTGCTCTGGCAGACGATGTATCGCCGCACGCTCGCCTTCGGGCGCAAAGGCGTGGCCATGACCGCCATCTCCGCAATCGACATCGCTCTTTGGGACCTGCTCGGCAAGGATGCCAAACAGCCCATCTACCGGCTGCTCGGTGGCCGCACCAAGGAGCGGATCCCCGTCTACGCGAGCCGCCTCTATGCCATGCCCCTCGATGCGCTCTGCGCCGAGGCGGAGCGCTACAAGGCGGAGGGCTATCGCGCCATGAAACTGCGTTTCGGCTGGGGCCCGATCGATGGCCCTGCGGGCATGGAAAAGAATATCGTGCTGGTGCGCACCGTGCGCGAGGCCGTTGGGGATTCGATTGACCTGATGGCCGACGCCTACATGGGATGGACGCTCGACTACGCTAAGCGCATGTTGCCGCTGCTCGAACCGTTCCGCCTGCGCTGGCTCGAGGAGCCGGTCATCCCCGACGACACGCGCGGATATCGTGAACTGAAGGCCCAGGGCCGAGTGCCCATCGCCGGCGGCGAACACGAGTTCACCATCTTCGGCTTCCGCGACCTGCTGGAGCAGAATGCCCTCGACTATATCCAGTTCGACACCAATCGCGTAGGCGGCATCAGCCAGGCGCGCAAAATCTCCGCGCTGGCCGAAGCGTTTCAGGTTCCGGTGGTGCCTCATGCCGGCCAGATGCACAACTATCACGTGGTCATGTCCAGCTTGAACTCACCCATCGCCGAATTCTTTCCCAAGGTGGACGTCGAAGTGGGCAACGAGCTCTTCTGGTACATCTTCGACGGCGAGCCGGTGCCCGTCGACGGCTTTATCGATCTCGACGACAGCACGCCGGGGCTGGGCCTCACCGTCAACGAGGAATCGCTGAAGCGGTTTCGGGTGATTGAGTAGGTCGAAGAAACCGCATCGATCTGCCCAGAGGTGTGAGCCCGGCCGTTCAATCGTCCTGAGCTGTGTTGCGAGGAGTTTCATGCAAGGCGAATTGAAAGTCCACAGCCGGCTTTTGAGAGGCTTCATGAAAGTCTTCGTATCGTCTCTCGCCGCAATCCTCGCTCTTCCTGTCGCCGCACAGGAGGTGGTACACATTCGTGTGGATACCGGAAAGGTCATCGGTCCGAATCCCATGATCTGGCCGTTCTTCGGGTACGATGAACCCAATTACACCTACATGAAGGACGGCCGCAAGCTATTGAGCGAGCTCTCCGCGCTCAGCCCAGTATCGGTTAGCGTCCGTACGCATAATCTTCTGACCACCGGCGATGGCACAGCCGCGCTGAAGTGGGGTTCGACGAATGCGTACACCGAAGACGCAAACGGAAACCCGCACTACGACTGGACGATCGTGGATCGTATCTTCGACACGTATGTCCAGCGCAAAATGAAGCCGATGGTTGAGATCGGCTTTATGCCCGAGGCGCTTTCGAGCAAGCCCCAGCCTTACCGGCACCACTGGGACCCGTCGCAGCCCTACTCGACCATCTTCACCGGCTGGGCGCAGCCGCCGCGCGACTATCGCAAATGGTCCGAACTTGTATTTCAGTGGGTGAAACATTGCATCTCCAGATATGGCGAGAAAGAGGTGGCGAGCTGGTATTGGGAAGTGTGGAACGAGCCCGATACGCCCTACTGGCAGGGCACGCCCGCCGAATATCAGAAGCTCTACGACTACACGGCCGATGCGGTGAAGCGCGCGTTGCCCGCTATTCACGTCGGAGGCCCGGCCAGCACCGGACCGGCTAATCCGCGAGCGGCCAATTTCCTGCGCGACTTTCTGGAACACGTTGTCAACGGGACAAACTACGCAACCGGCCGCAAGGGTTCGCCGCTCGACTTCATCACCTTCCACGCCAAGGGGCGGCCGAAGATTGTGAATGGCCACGTGGAGATGGGAAGCGAGTTCCAACTGCGCGACGTGGATGAAGGGTTCAAAATCGTGACCTCGTTTCAGGAGTTGAAGAACCTTCCCATCGTCATCACGGAATCCGACCCGGAGGGCTGCGCGGCCTGTTCGATTCAGTACAATCCGCAAAACCGTTATCGCAACGGAACCATGTACTCGAGCTATACCGCCGCCACGCTCGCGCGAATCCAGGAGCTTGCGGACAGAGACGGTGTGAACCTGCGCGGAGCGCTCACCTGGGCATTCGAATTTGAGAATCAGCCCTACTTCGCCGGCTTTCGCGACCTCGCCACGAACGGGATCGATAAGCCAGTGGTCAATGTATTTCGCATGTTGGGAATGATGGAGGGAGATCGCATTCGAGTTGAAAGCTCGGGAGCCGTGGCCCTCGAGGAGTTTGTCGACAAAGGCGTGAAGAGCGCGCCGGACATCGACGGAGTGGCTTCGCGCAGCGCAAATCGGATCAGCGTGCTGATGTGGAACTACCACGACGACGACGTCAATGCGCCGGGAGCGCAAGTTGACCTCGAAGTCGAGGGCGTGCCGGCGCGGCGCGTGCTTGTCAGGCAATATCGCGTCGATGACGAGCACAGCAATGCTTACTCAGCCTGGAAAGCTTTCGGTTCGCCGCAGAATCCGACGCCCACGCAATACAGGCAATTGGAAACAGCTGGACAGCTTGGCACGATGGGCCCACCGCAGCGGATGGACACAAAAAGCGGGGAGCTTGACTTGAAGCTCGCTCTTCCGCGCCAGGCAGTATCGCTGATTCAACTGAGTTGGTAGATCGCCGTTTCGCCCAGGTGGTCGGACGATTTTGCTGTTTACGCTATGCCTTCATTTAGTCGCACCAAACGTAAACGGACTTTCGTTTAGCGCGACTAAACGTAGGACAATTTGGACGATTGCCGCTTGGCGAGAAGGCTGCTAACCGCGCAGCAGCTAGGCGCCGGCCGTTCCGGAGACTTTCGCCGCAAATGCCTCGAGGCCCTCGAAGCGCACTTTGAGTTTCCCGTAGGTCCGCTGAAAGCTCCGTTTCACGTCCGACGAAACGACGACGTTTTCGCCCTGCGGGTGCTGGCGGCGAAAGGCTTCGAGATTGATGGGATCGAATCTGTCGGCGGACCACTTGCACTCGATGGCGAGCGGGCTCCTGCCGCGCGCGGCAAGCACGAAATCGATCTCGTGTCCGCGCTTGTCCCGCCAGTAGCAGATGGCGCGCGACTGCATACGCGCCATCATCTCGTTGAGCACAAAATGTTCCCAGAGATGACCGAAATCTTCGCGGCGAAGCTGCTGCCATCCGCGGTAGTAGCAGATGAAGCCCGTATCGAACCCATAGACCTTAGGCGCGGAGACGATCTCGCTCGCCTTGCGCGCATTGAACGGCCGGATGACGTGGGCCACGAATGTCGCTTCGAGCACGCGGAGGTAGTTTGCAATGGTCGGCGGGCTGACCTCGCAGGGGCCGGAGAAATGACTGGCCTCGAAGATGCCCCCGCTCTGCGCCAGGATCAGCTCGGTCAGTTTCTGGAATGAGTCCCTTCGCTCCAGGCGGAACATCTCCTGAATATCCTTGGCCCAGAATGCATCGACCCACTCCTGAAATTCGCGCTCTTCCACGGTTTTCTCCAGTAGAAACGGCGGCAATCCGCCGCGCAGGAAGCGCTGCTCCAGGCTGGAGATTCCGGCATCGGCGATGTCGGCCAGGCACATGGGGGTCAGGTACACATCGCGCTTGCGGCCGGTGAGGGTATCGCGGAACTTTCGTGCCGCCCCGAGAGTGGACGAGCCGGTGGCGATGACATGAATGTCGGGATAGTGGTCGGCGGCGATTTTGAGCAGCTCGGAGGGATTCTGCAGGCGGTGGATTTCATCGAGCACGATTCGTCTTCCGCGCAAGCCATCGAGAAAATCCTCGGGGTCCTGCATGGCCCGCCGCGTGCGGGGCAGCTCGCAATCGAAGTACTCGACGCGCGGCAGGCTCCGGCAGAGAGAGGTCTTGCCCGAACGGCGCACGCCGGAAAGCCAGACGATGGAGCGTTTCTTCCACGCCGACTCCAGCAGACGAAGCCAGAATTCTCTCTTGACCATATGCAAGTATGGTTGCATACGGTGCGACTATATGCAAGTTTACTTTCGCTTAGTCGCACTAAACGAAAACAAAATTTCGTTTGACCGCATCGATCACGCGGGCCCCTTCGCGAGCGGGCGGCCACCGGGCGAATCGGCGCAGGTATATTTCTGATATGCGTTCACAATTCTCTTGCATAGCCTTGTCCGTCTCGCTGTGCCTGGCGACGAGATTTTCATCCGCGCAATCCGCGGGGCCGTCGACGACGCCCGCCATCACGCTGGACGAATTCCTCAACGTCACCGAGATTACCGACGCCAAGATCTCTCCCGATGGCACGGCCGCTGTGATCGCCACCGAGAGCCCCGATTGGAAGGCCAGTGTCTATCGCCACGATTTGTGGCTGTGGACGGCGCAGAACGGGCTCAAGCCGCTGACGCACTCCGGGAGCGAAGAACACCCGGAATGGAGCCCGGACGGCAAGTGGATTGCATTCATGAGCGACCGCGCGCTGCCCGACGAGGACGCCGACGCGGACGGCGAGCCGGAGAGCGACTCAGCCAAATCCGACCGCCTGTGGCTCATCCCCGTGGCCGGCGGCGAGGCGCTGCCGCTCTATACCGAGAAGCTGGATGTGCACGCATTTGCCTGGTCGCCGGATGGGAGTTCGATTTATTACGCCGTCACCAGTCCGCAGACCCACGACGAAGAAGAAGCGCAGAAACAAGAGTGGAAGGATGTGATTCGCTGGCGCGAGCAGAACCGTGGCGACGTGCTCGTAACGCAGGAGGTCGCGCCGGCATTGAAACGCGCGCTCGAAGTTCCCTCGCCGTCCGAAGCAAAGTCCGAAGAGGAGAAATCTTACAGCGAGAAGGCAGGCAAGAAAAAGTCCGAAAAGGAAGCGCAGCCCACTTCGTTACCGCCGGGCGCGGCAACCATCGCCACCAACCCAATATCGATCTCTGAAATCGCCCCCTCGCCCGATGGAAAGTCCCTGGCCTTTGAGACCGAGCCGGCGCACCACCGCGAGGAGAACCCCGCCGACTACGAGATGTTTCTGGTCTCCTCCTCGGGCGGCGAGCTGCGGCAGGTCACGCACAACCAGGCCATTGAGTCCGGCCTGCGCTGGTCGGCAGACAGCCGTTCGATCTGTTTTCTTGTACAGGCCGCGGCGGGGTCGCTGGAAGGCAAATACACCGACGTGCAGGGCCGGCTTTATCGCATGGACCCCGCCAGCGGCAAGGTCGATCGCCTGGGCGCCGGCTTCGACGGATCCTTCGACCAGTTCACGCTGCTGCCCGATGGACGCGAAATCGCGACCGGCTTGAAAGGCATTGAAACACGGCTCTATCTCATCGACGACGAAAGGGCTACCAAGCTTCCCGGCCTTGCCGGAAGCTACGACGGCGTCGACGCGGGGCGCAGCTCAAATGCGATTGTGGTGCGCCAGTCGGCCATTAACAAGCCTACGCAGGTGTATCTGGCCGCCGATCCCGAGCACCCCGACCAGTTGACGGCGCTCACCAGCTTCAATCCCATCTTTGCCCAGCACGCGCAGCCGGAGTGGGAGCCGTATACGTGGAAGTCCGACGATGGCCGCACCATCGAGGGCGTGCTGATCTTTCCGCCGGGCAAGAGAGATGCGAAACACCTGCGCATGTTCACGCTCATCCACGGCGGCCCGGCCGATGCCGACGGCAACCGCTTCGGCGCCGACTGGTACGACTGGGCCACGCTGGCCGCGGCCAACGGCTGGCTGGTCTTCCGGCCCAACTACCGGGGCTCAGCCGGCTACGGCGACGACTTCATGCTGGAGATCATGCCGCACCTTGTCTCCAAGCCCGGCCGCGACATCCTCGCCGGCGTGGATGCCCTGGTGAAGGACGGATACGCCGACCCCGACCACCTCGCTATCGGCGGCTACAGTTACGGCGGCTACATGACCAACTGGCTCATTACCCAGACCACCCGCTTCAAGGCGGCCGTCACCGGCGCCGGGGCCGTGGAGCACGCGGCCAACTGGGGCAACGACGACGTGACCTGGGACGACGCCTGGTACCTGGGTGGCCAGCCGTGGCAGGATCCCGATCTCTACCAGAGCGAGGCGGCACTTTTCCGCTTTGACAAAGTCAAAACACCGACCCACCTGGTTCAGGGTGGAGAGGACGTGCGCGTAAGCTATCTGGAGGGAGTGACCATGGAGCGGGCCCTCGAGGCATTGGGCATTCCGCACTCATTCCTCACCTTTCCCGGAGAAGGCCATGGGCTGGGCAAGAATCCCTGGCACGGCTATATCAAGGTGCGCGAGGAGCTGAAGTGGCTGGAGAAGTACGCCGGCAAATAGTACAGCTTCTCTTCAGCGATTGGGAAGCCTCGGCAGGCCCTGGCGCATCTTGCTAAGAGACAGAATGGCAACCATCGAACAGCCCCCGAAGATCACCTTCCAGCAGACGCTGCAAAGTGCCCGCCGCACCATGATGCTGAGCGAGATCCTCAAGCTGGCGTTCGACAGCTTCAGGGCCGGCAAAATGCGCTTTGCTCTCACCGCGCTGGGCATGGTGATGGGAACGGCGTCGGTCATCCTGGTGGTCACCATCGGTCTCACCGGCAAGCGCTTCATCCTGGATGAAATCCAGAAGATCGGCACCAACGAAATCGAAGTCGAGTACTCAGGCGCCGGTACCACGGCCGCTGAGCAGTCGATCTATAACGACTACCTCACGCTCCTGGACGAAGGGGCCGTGCGGGCGCAGGTTCCCAGTGTGATGTATTCGTCACCGGTACTCGAACGTCATGATCGCATCAGCTTCGGCGGCGGCGTAGTCAAAGACACCCTGGTCCTCGGCGTCAGCCCGGAGTACCGCGATGTTCGCGACCTGGTGGTGCTGGCCGGCCGCTTCTTCGATGAGGAGGACGAGAGCGCAAGCATCCATTGCGCAGTGGTCACGGTCCCCTTTGCCACGGAGATGTTCGGCAGCCCCGACGGAGCCATCGGGCAAACTTTTCAGATTTCGGGCATCCCTTTTACCATCGTCGGCACCTTCAAAGAGGCCGTGGATACCTTCGGCCAGAGCGAAATTGCCGACGAGACGATCCTCATTCCCTATTCTGTTGCGCGTTTCTTCTCCGGAACCGACAACGTGAAGATCCTCTACTTTTCCGTGCGCAACATGAGCGAGGTGCCCGACGCCACGAAGGAGATTATCCGCGTCATTCAGTCGCGCCACCGGCCCAACTCGGTCTACAAGCCGCAGAACCTCACCGCGCTTCTTTCTACGGCCGCCGTCATCTCCAACATTCTGACGGCCGTCCTGGTGCTGGTAGCCGCGGTTACCCTCGCCGTGGGCGGAGTGGGCATCATGAACATCATGCTGGCCAACGTGCGCGCGCGCATCCGCGAGATCGGCATCCGCAAGGCCCTGGGCGCGACCTATCGCGAGATCAAGCTGCAATTTCTTTCCGAGGCCGTGATCATCTCGCTTGCTGGAGGTTTCGTAGGCACTCTAGTAGGCCTGGCTGTACCGCTTTCCGTTCGCTTCTTTACCGACTATTCGCTGCCCATAGATCCCTGGTCGGTGGTGATTGCGCTGGCGACAGCTTTCCTGGTCGGAGTGGTGTTCGGCACCGTCCCCGCCACGCGGGCCGCGCAGCTCAACCCCGTGGATGCGCTCAAGTATGAGTGACCCGGTATGAGTAAACAGGGGCACCGCGATGGGGTGGACGATCCTGCCGCGAACAGCGACAGCTCTCAGGGCCCAAACCTGAAGGTGGTCTACTCGCTCATCGCTTTGGCGCTGGCGCTGGCCATTGCGGTGGCGGGTTTGATCGTGCTGCCGTTCTATCGCAGCCGCTAGGGCGGCGTGGTCATTGTTGTGTGGTTTGGTTCCAGGGTTCGAAGGATACGGGCTTTCAGCCTGTACATGAAAGCCTCTGAAAGAGATAGGGGCTTTAGCCCCCGAGGCGCGGATTCACCCGACAATCCTCTGCTGGCGCGCGAATTGTTTTGCCCTACAATGGCAGCATGCCCGCCGCTTCTGGGTCGTCGCAGTTTCGCGTGGTCCACACCGTCTGTTCGCACGACTGCCCGGACTCCTGCGGCGTGTTGGTCACGGTGAATGCGGAAGGCCGCGCCGTCAAGCTCGAGGGAGACCCGTCGCACCCGGTCACGCAAGGATTTTTGTGCGGCAAGGTGGCCAAATATCTCGACCGCGTCTATGCTCCCGAGCGCATTCTTTACCCGCTTCGCCGCAAGCCCGGCGTGGCCAAAGGGCCGCTCGTGCGCGGCCGGGAGCACGAGTCCTTCGAGCGCGTGAGTTGGGACGACGCGCTTGGCGATATTGCAGCCCGGTTCAAAGAGACTGCCGAGCGCTACGGACCGGAGTCGATTCTGCCCTATAGCTATGCAGGCACCATTGCGCTGCTCGGCTACGGCTCCATGGACCGGCGCTTCTTTCATCGCCTGGGCGCGAGCCAGCTCGACCGGACCATCTGCTCCGAGGCCGGCGGCGTGGCGTGGAACCTGGTCTACGGCAAGAAGATCGGCACGCCCACCGAGGATTTCCGGCTGGCCAAGCTCATCATTGCGTGGGGCGCGAACATCCACGGCAACAACGTTCATCTGTGGCCCATGATCGTGGACGCGCGGCGCAAAGGCGCGCGCCTGATCGTCATCGACCCCTACCGCACGCGCACCGCCGCGCTGGCCGACTGGCACATCGCCATCCGCCCCGGCACCGATGCGGCGCTGGCTCTGGGCATGATGCACGTGATCCTGCGCGAGGGCCTCGAAGACCGCGCGTATATCGATGAGATGACCCACGGGTTCACGCAACTTGCCGAGCGCGTACGCGAGTACACACCGGAGCGAGTTGCGGCCTGGACCGGCATGTCCGCAAGCGAAGTGGAGCAACTGGCTCGCGAGTATTCTTTGACGCAACCCGCGGCCATCCGCATGAACTACGGCGTACAGCGCAGCGAAAACGGCGGCACGGCTGCCCGCGCCATCGCCATGCTTCCCGCGCTCACCGGTGCTTGGAGGCATCGCGGCGGAGGCGCGCAGCTTTCCACCTCAGGCGGCTTCGCGTGGAACAAGAAAGACGTGGAGCACCCCGATCTGATGCTGGCTTCGCCGCTCGGGCGGCCGGCGCGGGTGGTCAACATGTGCGCCCTCGGCTACGCGCTGACGGAATTGGGAGAAGACAGGGTCGAGGGACTGGAGACCAGGGAACAGGGACCAGCGGTTGGGGAACTGAAGACTGAGGCCGATCCGGACGAAGGCCCGCGCGTGCATGGACTCTTTGTCTACAACTCCAATCCCGGCGCGATCGCCCCGAATCACAACGCGGTTCGCCGCGGTCTCGCGCGTCCGGACCTGTTCACGGTGGTGCACGATCTGTTCTTCACCGACACCACCGACTACGCCGACTACATTCTGCCCGCGACCACATTCCTCGAGCACACCGACATCCAGGGCGCCTACGGCCACTATTTTGTACAGCTTTCGAGCCAGGCCATCGATCCGCCAGGAGAAGCGCGGTCGAACGTGTGGCTCTTCACGCAGCTTGCCCAGCACATGGGATTCGATGAAGCCTGCTTTCGCGACACACCTGAAGACCTCATCCGCCAGGGGCTGGGAATCGGCCGCGGCAACGGCAACGGAAAACACACGAACGGCCACTCGACCAACCAGTGGATGGAGCACATCACGTTTGAAGACCTGCGCGAGCGCGGCCGCATCCCGTTGAGCTTCCATCGCGAAGGCTGGCAGCCTTATGTCTCCGGTCCGGTTCCCACGCCGTCGGGAAAGATCGAGTTTTACTCCGAAGCGTTGGCCGCGCAGGGACTCGACCCGCTTCCGGCTTTTATCCCTCCATACGAGTCCCGCTGGGGCAAGGGCGCGGAGCGCTACCCGCTCGAGTTCCTGAGCCGCAAGGCCGATAACTACATGAATTCGACCTTCGCCAACCTCGAAGGCCATCGCAGGATGGAGGCACCTGCGCGCCACAAGCTGGAAATGCACCCGGTCGACGCGCGATCCCGCGGCATCGCCGACGGCGACGCATTGCGCATTTACAACGACCGCGGCTCGCTGCGGCTGACGGCGCAATTCAACGCCAGCCTGCCCGCCGGAGTGGTTGCGGGACAGCTCGACTGGGCCAAGCTGCACCCGGAGGGCGCCAACGTGAACACGCTGACCAGCGAGCGCCTCACCGATATCGGTCGCGGGGCAACGTTTTACTCCGTGCTGGTTGAGGTCGAGAAGGCCTGAACAGGTTGCGGAAAAACCGCCTTGGATCGAAATCATGAGTCAGGGCACGACTTCAGTCGTGCCGCAAGTAAAGCAAGTCCCCGGCTGGACAAGTACCGCAAAATCAACGTGGGCTTCAGCCCCTGTGCAATGTCGCCTGCAGCAATTCTTCTCGGCTTCGCCCTTTTTCCGCAGCCTGTGAAGCCGCAATCGAAATCGCACCAATCGCCGATATGCAAACTCCTGCAGCCCGCTTTCCATTACGCTTGAACAATGAGCGTATTTGACGAGAAGCGCGTGGAGATCGAGCGGCATGAGTTCATGTTGGGTGTGGAGCGGGGCAGGCTGGCCGTGGCCCTCGACCTGCTCACGGACTCACTCATCCTGGTGGGCCAGCACGGCGTTTATTGCACCTCCAGCCGCAACCCATCCAAACCCGCGCTCGACCTGCAAGCGGTTCTTGAAGGCATGGAGGGCGCCAAAACGCTGATCCAGTCTGTAATGGAAGAGCTGCGGGTACGGCGGGAAGCTGCGCGGGAGGCGTGATCGGTCAGCATGCTACTACCAAGGAGCAGCTTGGAAAGGTGATCCGCCCGTACCGCAAGATGCGTTATCCTGAAGGAGCGCGCCCGTAGCTCAGCTGGATAGAGCGAATGCCTCCGGAGCATTAGGTCGGGAGTTCGAATCTCTCCGGGCGCACCATAACTTTCCTCTCGCTCCCCCCACAAGCCAAGTTGTGAGCCGGCGCCCCAAAGGAGTACATGCATTTTCACTTCCCGTTTACGACCGTTGAAGTCCTGTGGACGCTGACGTTTGCGGCCCAACTGGTCTTGCTTGTGGTTCTGCTGGGGCGCGAGCGAATGCGGCGCTTTCCGTGGTTTACGGCCAGCATCGTGATCCTGGCGCTCCGCGCCCTCTCCGCACGCGTGCTTTTTCACCGTCTACCCGAGCTCACCTTCAGCATCGTCTTCCTCACTCTCGCCGATGTGGGATTGGTGCTCGGGCTGCTGGTGCTGCTCGAGATGGCGCGGGTCGGCTTTCGCGGCGTGCGGCGGCCGGTTTGGATCGCAACGACCCTGGTGGCCCTCGCCATTGCCGGCGTGGTGCTGGCCTATTGGGGAGCCTGGCCGGCATGGAAGACGCTCACCGCGAATTCCCGCGTCGCCGTGCTTCTGTTCATGCAACTCGCGGCGCAAAAGGGGCAGTTGCTGCTGGGGGTGCTCTCGGTGGAGCTGGGAATACTGGTAGTGCTCTTCGGCCGCCGCTACCACGCCGGCTGGCGCACCCATGTGCAGCGCATTGTTGTCGGCCTGTCCACAGCGGCCATGGCCGAGCTGGCCGTCTCCGGAATCTGGGAGATCATCGTCAAGCACGTCGTGCCCAAGTCGCGGGAGCAATACGAGCACATTCTCGATCTGCGGGACAAGATCACGAACGCCAATAGCGCCATCTATCTGGTCGTGCTCATTTGGTGGATTGCCTGCCTGTGGATGGACGAGCCCGGAGCGGCCAAATCCGCCGAAACGCTGCCGCCGGTGAAGAAGACCTTCGTCGAGACTCCAACGGACACGGTCGCCGCCTCGGAAGCTTCGCCGGGAAACCAACCCTCCTAGCGAAGCGGCGGCGGCCTCAATTTACGACCGCAATCAAGGCGTCATTTTCTGGATCGAATGACCCACCCGCCGGCGTCGTCTTCTGACCACTGACCACTGTTCTCTATCAGATATGGCAGCTCGCCAGCCCGCGCTTTTCCAGGTACCGTTGGTGGTAGTCCTCGGCACGCCAGAAGGTCTGCGCGGGCTCGACCCTGGTCACAATCCGCTTGGGTTTGAAGCGGCCCTCCGCGGTAAGTTGCTCGATTTTGGCGCGCGCCTCCGCTTCCTGCTCCGGCGAGTGGAAGAAGATCGTCGAGCGGTACTGGGTTCCCCAATCCGGACCCTGGCGGTTGAGCGTGGTTGGATCGTGGAGATTGAAAAATGCGTCGAGGAGCTGCCCGTAGCCGACCTGCGCGGGATCGAAGTCCAGCTCCACCACTTCGGCGTGGCCGGTCTGGTCCGTGCACACGTCCTGATAGCTGGGCCGATCGAGCTTGCCGCCCTCATAGCCCACGGCCGTAGCCGTCACCCCGGGAATGGCCGCAAAGGCCGCTTCCACTCCCCAGAAGCATCCCGCTCCGAATGTCGCTTTTTCAGTGCTCATGCCAATACAGATGCGCGAACAGGCTCCCCGGTAACAGATTCGAGGCTCTTGGCTCTGCGCAAACCGCCGCTATTTCCCTGTGGCGAAATTGCGCAGAACGCAGATGGGATGCGCCCATCAATAGAGGATATGCAGCGGCCGCGGCAGATGGATGAATTTGATGTCCTTCCCGGGTCTTCCCTGACCGATCAAGCTGACTCATCCATGTGAATTCATCTGCAGGACTGCGTTACAAAGCAGCATGGATTACCAAAAATACCCGACGTATGGTTACTAAAAGGCCTTTCACTTTGCGGCTAATCGTGTAACGAATAGAAACTGTACATCCACTATCGAGTAATCCGGAAGATTTCTACCTCTACCGCCGGGTTCACCGAAAGATCCGAGAGCCTCATGCAAATAGAATGCAAGAATTTGGACACCTTGGTTGTAAATAGACTTCCGGATGGCTCGAAAGTCATCCTCGATACTACCAACCAGACGGTGTTTGCGCTCAATCCGACGGCCGGCGCGGCGTGGGATGCATGTGGTGCACCGACCACGCTGTCCAAGGTCACCGAGCACATGCAGAGCGCCCTTCATCCGGAGACAACCGAAGAGCTCGCGGAGCAGGCGATTTTAGAGCTTGAAGAGAAAAAGCTGGTTACAGTGTCGCAACCATCGCGCCGGCGGTTTATCGGCTCGTTGAGCGCGGCAATTGCCCTGCCGCTTGTTGTTTCGTTGACATTGACGGATCAGCGGGCCTATGCAATGTACGCCGGATCGGCAGTGGAGCCGCCACCTCCACCGCCTCCGCCTCCGCCTCCACCTCCGCCACCTCCACCTCCGCCACCTCCACCTCCGCCGCCGCCGCCGCCGCCGCCTCACGGATAGCGGCGAGGTTCGAAGGATTTACCGCTGCCCCGCAGGGCGGAGAATTGCACTGCGGGCAGCCGATTCAATAAGTAGCACTCATGCTCACGCGGAAGTTGCATGATTGCGTTACACGATGATGGGATCATTGAAGCAATAGGCCTTATTTGTCGAAAACCATTACCTAAACACCAGCTAATCAGTTAGTTACTCGGGAAATCTTGCGCTCGCAGTCTAAAGACGATCTACTCGAAAGATTAGGTGAAGGTAGACCTAGATAGATCAAGCTGAAAGTAGACCTAGTTAGCGCTTTCCCCAGGGAAAGATAGGCCCATATGCAGATAGAACGTATAAGTCTCAATCCTTTGGTGGTGAATCGGCTTCCGGACGGTTCGAGGGTCATCGTCGACTCTGCGAGCGGACACGTTTTTGCCTTGAACGCGACGGCCGGTGTAGCCTGGGATGCGTGCGGCAGCTCGACGACGCTCTCCACCGTCACTGAGCACATGCAGCGCTCATTCGATCCTGCAACGACCAAGGAGGTCGCCGAGCAGGCGATTCTCCAACTCGAAGAGAAGAAGCTTGTCAAGACGTCGCAGACAACGCGTCGACAGCTTCTCGGCTCTTTGAGCGCGGCCGTCGCTTTGCCGCTTGTGGTGTCGTTGACGTTGGCAGACCAGCGGGCTTACGCGAATTCTTCCGGTTCCGGCAAGCAGACGCTCCCGTATAAGCCGCCTCCGCCTCCGCCCTGGTGGTGGCCATTCTAGTACGGCAATTCAGTTGAGTTTCCCCTGCTCATGGGAGCATCGGAGAGTCGGACTACTCTTGCTTGCCGCTCGCTGACACCCCGGTTGACTGCACCTTTGTGGCTAATCTGGTCGATCCTGAAAAACTCGTTTTAGACATTTTGGAATTGAGCCAAGCGGGGTTGCGGACCTTGCGAAGCCAAATGTCCGTTCCATATGCCCGACAGGTAGGACAGAAAAAGACGCCAAAAAGCTCCGAGAAGCTTATGGAAGTTCA
>JBAUBR010000367.1:0-3192 GCA_049676965.1 Occallatibacter sp. | reverse complement strand
CTGCTGGAGCGGCGCGATGCGGCGCGTACGCGCGAGAAGACGCTGCCCAGTTTTTTGAAGATGGCGGCGATCGCGACCATTGCCGACGCGGTTCCGCTGCGCGGGGAGAATCGCACGATTGCCGCGCTGGGATTGCGCGAGCTGCGCCGGCCGGTGGGCGCGGGACTGCGCGCGCTGTTTGCGGCGGCGGCGCTCGATCCGGCTTCGAAGCAGCTTACCGGATTCGATGTGGCGTTTCGGCTGGCGCCGCGCATTAATGCCGCGGGGCGCATGGATGTGGCTTCAGACGTGATCGAGTTGTTTTCGACGCGCGATGCGGCGCGGGCGCAGGAGCTGGCCTTGAAGCTGGAGCGGCTGAACCGCGATCGGCGGGACACGGAGGAGATTGCGCTGCGCGCGATCGAGGAGCGGCTGGCGAACGATGCCGAATTGACGAACGATTGCCTGCTCGTCGTCGATGGTGATGGCTGGCATCGCGGCGTGATTGGAATTCTCGCGTCGCGCGTGGTGGAGCGCTGCGCCAAGCCGGCGATTGTGGTGAGTGTGGAGGACGGCGTTGCACATGGATCCGGGCGATCGGTGGATGGATTTCCGCTGCTCGAGGCAATCGAGACTTGCGCCGACCTGTTCACACGCTTTGGCGGCCACGCATTCGCAGTAGGGTTCGCGCTGCCGGCCGATTCCCTTCCCGAGCTCAAGCGACGGCTGCGCTTGCACGCGCAGGAGCGGCTGGCGGCGCGCGAGCCGGAGCGGCTGCTGCGCATTCACGCCGAGTTGCCTCTGGATCGCATCACGCCAGTGCTCGCCGGTTGGTTGCGCAAACTGGAGCCGCTGGGGCATGGGAATCCCGAGCCTTTGTTTGTGGCGAGAAAGGCTCGGCTCATCAGCGCGCCGAGGATCATGAAGGATCGGCATCTGCGATTGGAGCTGGTGCAGGAGCCGAGCCATAGTTCGGGTCAGGGTTCAGGCGCTATGCGCGCGGTGGGGTGGGATCTGGCGGCGCGCGCAATCGAGTTAGGGTTGGTTCAGGGATCGATTGTCGACGTGGCTTACCGCATCCGCGAAAACCAGCACCCGGAGTATCGCGGGCTGGAAGTGGAGATTGCGGGGATTGAGCCGGTGAATCCGTGAGGCTAACTTTCTCGCCAGACAGCTCTCGGCGCGCGAGCTCATTTCTCCGATTCTCGAAGCTGCGGAGAGGTTCCGATGCGCGATTCCTGCCTACACCACGTTGCGCTCAGCTTCCTTGCGAAGGTCGGGCCAATCCCGCAAATCGACCCGGTTAATTTTGGGTGCGAGCAGCGGTAATTGCGAACAGAGATAAGTTTTCTCGGTTGACGTGGTCATCCTGGTTTTGGTCTTCCTGCAGTCGGCGATGTAACGCGCCCAGGCGGCGAGCACTTGCTGCTTTTCGCGCGGGTTCAGGTTCTGGGCCTTTGCCGCCACGAACCGTTCGTAGGCGGCTTTTTGCTCGATGTAGATGCCGCGAGTCTCGGCGCGATCGATCTCGGCTAGGACCATTGCCTGCAGGCTGTTCAGCCCATCGTCGGTCAGCCGGGCCAGGACCGAGAGTTTGCTGGGCACCCACTTGAGAGGCCTTGTAAAAGCGACCTGGTAGAGCTTGATATTGCCGGTCTGGGGGTTGTACCACCACTTCTGGACGAAATGCAGGTCGACGAGAAAGTGACTCAACGGGACTCCGTAGATCCCGCGTTCGGGAAACTTGTCCGCGCCGCCGAAGTGCGCTTCGGTGTTATAGCCCTTGATGCCGCGCAGATGGAAGACGTGGACGTGATTGTCTTTTTCGAGATGGTCGACGAAGCCGTCTCCGTCTTTGACGGCGCGGATTTTTGTCCAATGTGCGGCGGCGGTGGCGATGTCCTGGTCGGTCCAGTCGCCGAGCGGCTTTTCGGCCAGAAAGTGGCCCTCCCCGTCCTTGGAACCGAAGACTGTGCCGTCATTCAGGATGGGAAAATGGGTGATCTCGGCGAAGTTGCGGCCGACGCTGATGGCGGTATGAAGGCAGTTGTCCTTGTTCTTCTGGCCGACGCGCAGAAAGATCGATTTCTGGTAGACGGGATTGTTGAAAGGGTGCCACGGCTGGTCGAGGCCGTAATCTTTGACAATCTTCGAATCCGGACCCTGGCGCGCCCGGGTGCTGAAGCCTCCCTGCTGCGCCAGTTCTTCGTAGGAGCGCGAATCGGAGCGAAAAGCGATGGGCAGAGTCTCGCCGCGGGAGAGGACGGAATCCAGATTGAGTTGCACGGCATCGACGGCGAGCAGCGGCATGGGCGCGAGCCGTTTGCCGTTCACGAGCGGCCGCACCGTAGATGGTGGCGGATCGACGGCCACGCGCTTGAAGCCGATCAAAAGCAGTTGGCGCAGCACATTCTCTTTAAAGAAGGCGTCTTTCGCTGCGAAATCCGCGCGGAGATTATAGGGCGATTGGGAACTGAGGAAGACGCTGAAGAACGTCTCAGAGAGCCTGACCTTCTGCGCCTGGTTCAGGTCGGCTACGTCGATGGCTTCATTCCAGAAGTAGTTGAACCAGTAACCGAATTCTTTTGACGAGACCCGGTTGCCAAATGGGCCTCGTATGTCCTTGATCTCGTCCCAGCGCGCGTTGCGCTGGTTGGGGGCGATCTGATTGATCTGAGGGGGCTGGTACGGTGCGACCTTGCCGATCATGCGTGGAAACCCTCCTGGCGTTTCGACTTAACTTTGCAGCGGAACAATCGGTGTTTTCTTTGTCGCTTCGTCCGTGCGGCCAGAAGAGCGACCCAAGAGCATACCTCGGGGCTAAAGCCCCGGACTTTATTACCTATCTTGCGGCACGGCTGGAGCCGTGCCCTTTCAAAACCTTCGATCCGACGATTCGTCAGACACTGCGTGGCGCCGACAAGAGCGTTGTGAGCGTGGCGACGGAACGAGCTACGCGACAGACATGTGGCGGTGACCGATCAAAATCATACAACCAATTCCGCGGGTCGTGTTTTCTATGTTCTCGGGATGGACGCCAGCCAATATCGTCGTAAAGAAAGAAGGCCCACGGGTAAGCGTGGGCCTTTGTATTTCACTGCGGGTTCGGGGTTAGCGTCCGCCGCCTTTCGGCTTGGGCTCCGGCTTCGACTCGGGGTGCGGAGCGGGACGCGATTCCGGGCGAGCCTGGGGTGCGGGATGGGACTGCGGGGC
>JBAUBR010000366.1:0-21276 GCA_049676965.1 Occallatibacter sp. | reverse complement strand
GTCTAAGATAAGTATCCATGGCGACCATCTTCGAGAAGCTTCAACTCAAAGATCAGCGCGAGATCCTGGTCCTCGATGCGCCAGCGAGCTTTGTGCCGGAGCTGGCGCGGCTGAAGGGCATCAATATTCATCGCAGCCTGGCATCGGTCTCGGAGAGCCCCTTTTCGCTGGCCTTCGTCACGCGCAAGAAAGAAGTGGACGCGCTTGCCGACCCGATTGCCGAGCGCGCCAAGGGCGATGCGATCGTGTGGTTCGCGTATCCCAAGGGAACGTCGAAGAAATACCAGTGCGACTTCAATCGCGACAACGGATGGGACCGGCTGAAAGAGCTGGGATTCGAGACGGTGCGCGCAGTATCCATCGACGAGGACTGGTCGGCGCTGCGATTTCGAAGGAAGGAATTTGTGAAAGCGCGGTAAGGTTGTAGATTCCCATCCTTTCCGCAAAGAATGCGGAAGGGATGGGGCACGGAGGGTGTCAATCGGACTGAAAGAGCCCCGGCAGCACCTCGCCCGCGTTACCCTCGACGACCTGCGTGAACGCTGAGGCGTTCAGCGGCGCCTCCGGCCCGATGTAGATCGTGCGTTCGCCAGCCTGCCGTGCCCAGTGCACAAAATTCGCCGCCGGATAGACGGAGCCGGAGGTTCCCACAACAATCATCACAGTCGATCGGTCGATCTCGCGCTCGATGCGGTCCATCTCCAGCGGGATTTCGCCAAAGAAAACGATGTGCGGGCGCAAGCGCGTGCCGCAGGCGCAGCGGCCCACCTCGTCCAGGCTGCGATAAACCGCACGGTCCTCAACCGGCGACCGGCCGCACTCCGCTTCGCACCGCGATTTGGCCAGTTCGCCGTGCATGTGGACAAGGCGCTCGGAGCCGGCACGCTCATGCAGGTCGTCGACGTTCTGCGTGCAAAGAAAGAAGCGGTCGCCGAGTTTCTGTTCGAGCTCCGCCAGCGCAAAGTGTGCGGGGTTAGGCTGCGCAGTTTGCGCGCTGGCGCGGCGCGCGGAGTAAAACTCCCAAACCAAAGCGGGATTGCGCTCGAGGGCCTCGGGCGTGCACACATCTTCAACGCGGTGCCCGGCCCACAGGCCGTCGGAGGCGCGAAAAGTAGGCAACCCGCTCTCCGCGCTGATGCCCGCGCCAGTGAGGACGAAGACGCGGTCGGTGGGCGAGATGGAAATGGTTGGCATCTACTGGCGTAGCTCCTAGCCGCTAGCTTCTAGCCTCTAGCTTCTCAAAAACCACGCCTCAGGGACCATTGTCGCAAGATTCCGGTGCATGTCGACTGTCGAAGCTAGCAGCTAGAAGCTAGCGGCTGAAGGCTGCCTTTACGGCTCGAGAAGAATCTTCCCCGTCGTCTTGCGATCGGCGAGATCGGACTGGGCCTGCGCCGCATCGGCCAGCGGATACATGTACTCGGTGCGCAGCTTCAGTTCGCCCTTCTCCGCCCAGCCAAGCACTTCGCCTGCGCGCCACTCGAGCTCCGCGCGCGTGGCGATGTAGTGCCACAACGTTGGACGCGTAATGAACAGCGATCCCTTGCCGCTGAGCTGGATCAAATCGAAGGGAGGCACCGGGCCGCTCGATGCGCCGAACAACACCATCATTCCGCGCGGGCGCAGGCAATTCAGGCTCGAGTCGAATGTGGTCTTACCGACGGAATCGTAGACCACATCGACCCCCTTGCCGCCGGTGATGCGTTTCACCTCGGCCTCGAAATCTTTCTCGCTGTAGAGGATGACTTCTTGAGCCCCGGCCTCGCGCGAGGGCTCGGCCTTGGCTTCAGTTGAAACTGTCGTGATCACCCGCGCGCCCAATCGCGCCGCCATCTGCGTCAGCAGCAGACCGACGCCGCCGGCGCCGGCGTGAACCAGCGCGGTGTCTCCGGCCTTGAGCGGATAGGTAGAATATGCGAGATAGTGCGCGGTCATTCCCTGCAGCATAGCGGCCGCAGCCTGCTCGGGCGTCAATCCATCGGGGACCTTGACCAGTTGTGCCGCGGGAACGAGCGCGTACTCGGCATAACTGCCGAGCACGCTCACTGAAGCCACAGAGTCGCCTGCCTTGAATCCGCTTACGCCAGGACCCAGCTCTTCCACAGTTCCGGCAGCTTCGCTGCCCAGCGTGAGCGGGAGCGATGCCTTATAAACTCCCTTGCGAAAATAAATCTCGATAAAGTTGACCCCGGTGGCCTCCACGCGGATCAACACCTGCCCCGGCCCCGGCTGCGGAATGGGCAAATCGGCCAGCTGCAGAACCTCCGGCCCGCCTGTCTCGTGAATCTGGATGGCTTTCATCTCACGGCAAGGATGCACCTTGAGGGTACATTACCGCAAGAGATGCTCGCCCAATAGAATGACTCGATCTAAAGTCCACCCACGCGTTTGAGCAATGTGAAGCGCTCCACGGTGGGAAATGGACCGTGGAAACGTCAAGAATGAATTCTTCTCTTGAGGAATTTCGATTACAGCGGTTCCACAATTGCTGTATCCCGAATCCACTGCCCTCAAGTGGCTTTTTCATCAAGAAAAAGTCACCTTTCGCGATGCCAAACAGGACACGTGAATAGTGGAACCGCTCTAGTAGTTGCCGTCGCGGTCTTCGGAAAGAATGCTGGGCTCTTCGGGTGCGCGCAGGCGCACCAGACGGTCGATGGCATAAGGCGAGCGGTGCTGCGATGCATAGTAATGCCGCACCTGCAGCTCGCCGAGCAGGCCGATAGCCAGCATCTGGATGCCGGCGACAATCATGACCGCTCCAAGCACGAACATGGGCCCATGCTGGTCCATCACGTTCTGGTGGGGGTGCATGATTTTGAGCGCCAGCAGAATCGCCGAAACCACGCTGCCGGCCAGGATGCCCAGCGCCCCGAAGCCGCCGAAGAAGTGCAGCGGCCTGCTCATGTAATTAAGCAGGAAACGAATGGTGAGCAGGTCAAAAAACACGCGGAAGGTGCGGCCGATGCCGTAGTGGCTCTTGCCGCGCTCGCGGTTCACGTTGCGGATGGGAATCTCGCAGATCGACGCGCCGTACCAGCTCGCCAGGGCGGGAATAAACCTGTGCATCTCGCCGTAGAGCGGAATATTCTGGATGACCTCGCGGCGGTAAGCCTTGAAGGTGGTGCCGAAGTCGTGAATGTCCACACCGGAAAGCTTGGCCATAAGCCAGTTGGCGCAGCGCGAAGGAATGCGCCGCATCACGAAGCTGTCAATTCGGTCGCGGCGCCAGCCGGAAACGACGTCGTACCCTTCTTCGAGCCGCTCGAGGAAACTCGGGATATCGTTGGGGTCGTGCTGCAGGTCGCCGTCCATCGCCAGGATGAACTCGCCCGAGGCGTTGTCGAAACCCGCTGCGAGCGCCGACGTCTGGCCGAAGTTGCGCCGCAGCTTGACTACCAGCACGCGGCTGTCGACCGCGGCAATCTCCTCGAGGAGCTTGTAGCTGCGGTCGCTGGAGCCGTCGTCGACCAGCACCAACTCAAAGCTCTCGCCCACCTGCTCCATCACCTGTTTCAGGCGCGCATAGAGGGCGGTTACGTTTTCCTCTTCGTTATGAAAGGGAACGACAATGGAGTACTTCGGCATACACCAAGTATAGACGCCGGCCGCTGCGGGTTGGCTGCAAAACTTTGTAGGTGAGGTGCTTGCGAACCGGCCCAGGCAACCGGCGTCTTTGCGGCGCTTCGTTGGCGCAGCTTTACCGGTCCAGCTCGTCGAGCATCGACTGCATCTCGCTGAGGGCGTGGCGATTGCCGGAGCGCGCGGCGCAGTTGATTCCGGCCTTGAGCCGCTCGATGGCTTCCTGATTGCGCCCCGCCTTGGCCAGTGTTTGCGCCGCCATGAAGTACCCGGCCGTGTAGTCGGGATCGTTGGCGATCAGCGTGTCGAACTCCTTGAGCGCCGCCTCGGTTTCGCCCCGCTTCACCAGCTCCATGGCAATGCCATAGCGAGCAAAGCTGCTCTTGGGGTCGAGGGCGAGAATCTCTTTCAGTCCAGCGATCTTATCCATCTTTGTCGGGTCCTGGCAGGCCTTCACCCTGGGCGATTTGCCAATCGGCGAGGTTGAACGAAACTGGAACAGTGTACCTTGGAAGTTGTCGGGCTGTCAGTGTCATTTTAGCCGGTGTCAGCCCGGTTGGGAACGAGGACCAGGCGGCAATTGAAATGGAGCAAGCAATTCAATGAGTTCCGGTGAGGTCAACCTGGCGCCGCGCACCGTGGCGGAGTCGCAGTCGGAGATGACGGAGATCGTTTTGCCCAACGACGCCAACGTCCTCGGCAATCTTCTGGGCGGGCGCCTGATGCACTTTATCGATCTGACCGGCGCCATGGCGGCATACCGGCACTCGCGCACGCACGTGGTCACGGCGGCCATGGACCACATCGATTTCATCCAGCCGGTGCACGTGGGCGATTTGCTCAACCTCCGGTCGAGCGTCAACCGCGCGTTTACCACTTCGATGGAGGTGGGCGTAAAAGTGTGGGTTGAAAACGCGCAGACCAGCACTTTGTTGCACGTGGCCAGCGCGTATCTCGTGTTTGTGGCCATCGACCGGAACGGACGGCGCGTGCGCGTGCCGGAGCTGAAGCCGGTGACGGCCGACGAACAGAGGCGGTATGCCGATGCGTTGCTGCGCCGCGAGCATCGCGAGGCCGAAGCCGCGCGGCGCAAGAAAGCTCGGGAGATTGCGGCGGCCATTGACGAGGCAGCGGCCATTGAACCCTGATCGAGTTGCGATGTAAGAACACGGCAGCCGTCTCGAAAAATGCGAGGTGGCTCAGTTGAAGAGTACGGGCTTCAGTTGAAGGGTACGGCCTTCAGTTGAAGGGTACGGGCTTCAGCCCGTAGGTAGAGACTCTGAAATGAGGCGGGGCTTTAGCCGCCGGGGCCGTGGATCGCTCGAACTAGCCGCTGCCGGGCAATGAATCGGACAGGAATTCGATGGCGAATTTGTCTACATCGGCGTCCGCGGCGGAATTTCCCCGCCGCATCGTCTGTCTCACCGATGAGACCGCCGAGACGCTGTATCTGCTCGGCGAGCAGGACCGCATTGTCGGGGTCACCGGATATGCCACGCGCCCGCCGGAAGTGCGCAGCAAGCCGCGCGTCTCCGCGTTCAGTACCGCAAACTGCGATGCCATTCTCGATCTCAAGCCCGACCTGGTGTTGGCCTTTTCCGATGTGCAGGCCGGAATTACGCACGAGCTGGTGCTGCGCGGAGCCGCAGTGCTGAACTTCAACCAGCGAAGCATTGCGGGAATCTTCGACATGGTCGCGGCGCTGTCGCGCCTCGTGGGAAAGCAGAGCGAGGGGCAGGCGCTTGTCGATGGATTCGTGCACGGGCTGGAAGAGATCGCGGCGTCGGCAAAGTCGTTTCCGCGCCGCCCGCGCGTGTTCTTCGAAGAGTGGAACGATCCTCTGATCGGCGGAATCGGCTGGGTCGAAGAGTTGATCGAGATCGCCGGCGGCGAACCGGTCTTTCCCGAGCTGCGCGGATGCAGTAAGGCGAAAGATCGCGTGGTAACTCCGGAGCAGGTTGCGGATCGGGATCCTGAAGCTGTGATCGCCTCATGGTGCGGCCGGAAGGTGAACAAGCAGACGATTCGTTCGCGACCAGGATGGTCATCGATTAGCGCGGTACGCAACGAACACATTTACGAGATCAAATCCGCATATATTCTTCAGCCGGGCCCGGCGGCATTGACCGATGGCGTGCGCCAGATTCACTCGATTCTGGCAAGTGTGGCCGGCGTTGAGATTGGGCCGGCGGAGAACAAACAAACTCCACCTTCGATAGAATTATCCGGAGAGAGTTTCGCGGAGACGCCTGTTCCATCGAGCTGAACGAATTGTTCGAACCTTCATCGAGCAGGCGACAAAGCTCGGGTCTCCAAAAAGGAGCACAATAATTTTATGGCTCATGGACATGCCATGCCTTCACCCGTGGCGCTGCCCGGGGTTTCAAAGATCGTTGCCGTCGGTTCGGGCAAAGGCGGAGTGGGAAAAACCACGGTCGCCGTCAACCTGGCAATCGCGCTCTCGCGCATGGGACAGCGCGTGGGCCTCATGGATGCCGATATCTACGGCCCCAATGTGCCGCTGATGATGGGCTCGAGCCAGCAGCCGCGCGTCGATGCCGAGAACCGCATCGAGCCCAATCTGACCCACGGCATCAAGACCATCTCCATCGGCTACATTTCACCCGGCGACAAGCCCATGGTGATGCGCGGGCCCATGCTGCACCAGATCATCCGCCAGTTTTTGCAGCAGGTGAACTGGGGCGAGCTCGATTATCTGGTCGTCGATCTGCCGCCCGGCACCGGAGACGTGGTGATCTCGCTGGTGCAGACCGTTCCGCTCACCGGCGCGGTGGTTGTCTCCACGCCCAGCGACGTGAGCCTGCAGGACGCTCGCAAGGCGCTGGAGATGTTCGCGCAGGTGAACGTTGAAGTGCTGGGCATCGTCGAGAACATGAGCCACTTCACCTGCCCGCATTGCCACGAGCAGATCGATATCTTCTCCAAGGGTGGAGCCGAACGTACGGCGCAGCAGTTCGGCGTTCCCTTTCTCGGGTCCATCGAACTGATTCCCGCGATCCGCGAAGGCGGCGACCGCGGATTGCCCGTGGCGCTCGCCGGACCCAAGAGTCCGCAGGCGGCGGAGTTCTATGCCGCCGCGCAGAAGCTGATGGAGCGCGCGGAAGAAGCTGCGGCGGCGAGCACCGATGTGATTGAGATCAGTTAGTTCGAAAGAAAGCGCCGGAGCTTCGCGGTCTCCCACCCTTTCGGCAAAGAACGCCGAAAGGATGGGGCACGGAGCGGATGGCTCGACAAAGTTTGTAATCAGCGCCAGTGTCCTTCAACCAGCGCCCAGCCGCCACCGCGATGCACCCAGCGGTGCGGCACCCAGACGGCGTGAGGGCGTAGTGGCGCTACCCAGACTCCGGGACTCCAGACGTAGTGCGCGCCATCCCAGCGATGATAGCCGGCGGTCCAAACCCAGCCGGGATGAGGCCGCGGCCCGGGATGCTCAATGATGCGAGCCGGCGGTCCCTCGTGAACGTAAACCTGCGCAAAAGACGTTGCAGGCAGAAGTGTGAATGCAAGCAAAGCTGCCCAAACCAATTTCCTCATAGCGAGTCAACTCCTTAGCGTTGATCTTCCGGAACCATACTTTCATTCCGGCTCGTTGAGTTCAACGCCTCAAAACGAAAATAGTTGCGGATCAGATGGGGAGACGCGACGAGGATGGGCGTGCAAAACCTCATTCGCGCAGGCGTTGAATCAATTGAATGTCTGTCATGACAGCAATCCCGCAATTTGCAAGAAACGTTGACGCCGGTGGTGAAAAGAAGTCTCGATCGCGCGTGCAGAGCACATCCGCGTCGCCACGTGTTGCAGTCTGAACGACAAAGACGTCATTCGAATCTCGAATCGGACTAAGACCGGCTACGTCGAGAGGGATTACGATCGCTGCTCCTCGCAGCGATTCCACAAATCCGTAGACCTCTTCTTCGCTCTGCTCATGTATCTGCAACATTCGCGGATATCGCAAGACACGTGTCACCTCGTGGAGAATCTCATTGGAGAGAATCAGTGTTTCCGAAAGCGTCGCGATGAGGGCTTGGTTTGCAGGACCAGCCTTCCGCATGAAGGCGCGTACAAGGATATTGCTGTCGAGAACGACTCTCACCGTATCTCGGTATAGCCCGGCCGCACACTGCGCATCGCCTCAATGAATATGGCCTCGAACTCTTCGTCCGGAGTTCGCGATCCCGGCCGGTCTGAATTGAGGAATTCGCGCAGTTTCTTCCGGGCCGCCTGTCGTTCCGAATCTGGAAGCGAGTCGAGAGAAAATGCCTTCAAACTGATGGCTTCCTCGTCAAGCAATCTTCGGCCGATGAGCTGCTCGATGGCCTCTCTCTGGCTGGGTGAAAGGTCCTCTTTCTGAAGAATCACGGCTTTCCGGTCCCCCTATCGGCTGCTTCGAGCAGAGACTTGGAATCATTTTATGCCGAATCGGCCTTCGGTTTCGCCGGAAGCCTATTGCGTGTAGCTTCTCACCCACTCCAGAATCGACCGCACCCCCACCCCGCTGGGCCCTTTGGCGATATACGGTTTCGCGTCGTCGATCCACGCCATGCCGGCGATGTCGAGGTGAATCCATGGGGTGTCTTCCACAAATGTTTTCAAAAACTCGGCAGCCGTGATGGCCCCGCCGTAGCGGCCCCCGGTGTTCTTGATATCTCCAATGTCGCTCTTGATCTGCTCGGCGTACTCTTCGCAGAGCGGCATCCGCCAGAACTTCTCACCGGAGATGGCGAGTGCGGCTTCGAATTTGGAATAGGTCGGATCGTCGTTCGAGAATGCGCCCCCATTCACCATGCCGAGAGCCACGCCGATGGCTCCGGTAAGCGTAGCCGCGTCGATCAGGTGCGTGGCGCCCAACTGGCGCGCATAGGTCAGGCCGTCGGCCAGCACCAGGCGGCCTTCGGCGTCGGTGTTGATGATTTCGATGGTCTTCCCGGGCCGGTCTGGAGCTATGGGCATCGCGGTCTGCACGTCGCCCGGCTTCTGCGCCTTGCCATCGGGCATATTCTCGGCGGCGCAGACAATGCCGATCACGCGAACCTTGGGCTTGAGCAGCGCAATGGCGCGCATAGCGCCGATCATGGCCGCGCCGCCGGCCATGTCGTACTTCATCTTTTCCATGTTGTCGGATGGCTTGATGGAAATGCCTCCGGTGTCGAATGTAATGCCCTTGCCGACCAGGCCAAGAACCGGCCCGCTGGCCGCGCCTTCGGGCTCGTAGCGCATTACGATCAGCGCCGGCGGCTCTTCGGAGCCCTGCGAGACGCTCCAGAATGCGCCCATCTTCAGCTCATGCAGTTTTTCGGTGGAGAAGACTTCGGCTTTCAGGCCCACTTCGGCAGCCATGGCCGCGGCGCGCTGGCCCAGAATCGTGGGCGTGAGCTTGTTGCCCGGCTCGTTGACCAGCGAACGGGTAAAGTTCTGGCTCTCGCCGATGACGACGCCCTCGGCAAACGCGGATTCGACGAACGGCTTGTCCACGTCTTGAATCGCGGCCACGGTGAACGCCTGAATGCTCTGGTCCTTGCGGTCGCTGCGATAAGTGTCCGGGTCGAAGTCGCCGACAAACGCACCCTCGACGGCGGCGCGTGCGCTGGGCGCGGCGGGCAACTCGGCCGCGGCGGGCAGGGCGAAAACCAGCTCGCGGATTCCGCGCGGCTTGGCGAAGCGGACGGCGGTACCGGCGGCGTGGCGCACGCTGTGCACAGTAGCCTTGGCCTGCTTGCCCAACCCGACGATCAACAGCCGCTTGGCGCCGAGGCCCGCGGGAGCATGCAGCAGCACGGTCTCATTGGCTCCGGCCTTGAACTCGCCGCTCGCCAGCATGGCGGCGGCGGCCGATTTGATGGCCTCGTCCGCGGTGAGCAGCGTAGGCTGCGGCCTGGCGTCGGGACCCTTGGCGGTCTGGGTGTCGGCGGCCAGCACGGCCAGCAACTCGGTCTGAATTCCGGCAGGATTCGCAAAAGTCAGTTCAGTGCGCATAAGGCGATTGTTGCATCCGCAAGGCCGAAGAGTACAAGGCACGCTGATAGCTTGTCATTCACTGCCTTGTGTGGCAACATTAGAAATATGGCAGATTTGAAGAAAAGTGGCAAGAATCCCGTCCGTGCCAAGGCGCGTTTGAGCCCGAATGGGCGCATAGTCATCCCCGCGACCATTCGCAAGGAGCTCGGGGTCGAGCCCGGCGACACGATTCTGTTGGAGGCCGAAGACGGCGTTCTGCGGATCGAGTCGGTCCCTACGCGAGTCGCTAGAATTCAGCGGGGATTTGCGCACCTCGTCAAGCCCGGTGGGCCATTTGCCTCTGACGAGTTGATCGCGGAGCGCCGGGAAGAGGCGCGGCGCGAAGAAGAGCAATTCCAGCGATCGCCGATCGAAGAGCGGCTGAGGAACGAGGGCAAGATTGCCTGACCATACCGTTGCGCTCGATTCATCGGCGATTCTCGCCGTGCTGCTGAGCGAGCCTGGTGGATCGCGAGTTACTCCCGTCTTGCACAATGGAGTGCTTAGTACCGTCAACCTGGCGGAAGTTCACACGGTTTTGCTTCGGCGTGGAGAAGATTCGCTCAGGGCGTGGAGACAGATCACAGCGCTGCCATTTGAAATCTGTCCTCTCACTCAACAGCAGGCAAGAACGGTCGCGGAAATTGAGTCAGCAACCAGGCGTTTCGGCCTCTCCCTGGGCGATCGCGCTTGCCTGGCGCTCGCGGTCGAGCGAAACGCAAAAGTCTTCACCACTGACCGGACTTGGAAGAATCTCTCGTTGGGAATTGAGATTGAAGTGATTCGATAAGAACCTGTCCAGAAAGTAAGCGCATTGGAGGGGTACGGGCTTCGGCCCGTACATTGAGAGCTTATTCTTGGTCTCCGGCTTTAGCCGCTGAGGGAATGCAAACTCCTGAAAAATCCTCCCTCAGGGGCTAAAGCCCGATCATTTGCTGGCTCTGATGTACGGGCTAAAAAGCCCGTACCCTTCATACAAAATGAAGTTTGTGGACAGGTTCTAAGAATGAACTTTCGAATCCCGCTTGCTGAAGAAAAATTCTCGCCGTGTGCATCGCTCGATTACCTGTTGCGCCCCATCCGGTGCTTGCTGGCATTGACCGCCGCCCGCGCTTCCCGGTCCGCCTCCCGCCGCCGCTCCGTCTCCCGCTTATCCCAGTCCTGCTTGCCCTTGGCCAGGGCCAGCTCGCACTTCACCCGCCCATTGCGGAAGTAAAGCCGCACCGGGATGAGCGTGTGACCCTTGATCTGCGTCTTGGAGTGTAGCCGGCGAACCTCGTCACGATGCATCAGCAGCTTGCGTGTGCGCAGAGCGTCGTGGTTGGCCATGTTTCCGTGTGAATAAGGACCGATATGTACGTTGAGCAGAAACGCCTCGCCGTCCTTGATGAGGCCATAGGCGTCCTTCAGGTTGGCCTTGCCCTCGCGGATGGATTTGACCTCGGTGCCGCGCAAGGCCACGCCGGCCTCGAACTTCTCCAGCAGAAAGTAGTTATGGCTGGCGGCACGATTATGCGCCGCGTCCCGGTCGCCGCTGGCCACCGGGTCGCGCGGCTTCGCCGGCTTTCCGGCGCCTGGAGCCTTGGGCTGGACGATGACGTGGCTGGTCTGGCGGGCCATGGGGAAACACCTTCAAATCTTCATCCTAGCATCGGGACGGCTTCGCGTCCCGGCGCAGCGGGGCTTTGCTAAAATGGGGCATCTGTTGACAAAGCGTAGCGATAAAATCTGCGTCCCGGGTGGCCCACGCTGTTGCGACGGCCCCGTTTCGCTTCCCGAATCCGGCCCGGTAACGACGCCTGGGAGTCCGATGAACCGCCGCACCGCTGCTCCGGCCGCATCCCGGCCGCCCTCCTGGTTTCTGCTTTTCGCTCTTGTGGCCGTTCTCGGCCTGGGCTCCACTCCGCTGCACGCGCAGTCGGCCAGGGCATTGTTCAAGCACGGCCAAGCCGCCGAGGCCCGCCAGGACTACGACACCGCCTTCGAACTCTATGAAAAAGCGGCGGCCAAAGCTCCGAAGGATCTCGAATATCGAACCTCGCTCATCCGCATTCGGGTCTCCGCTTCGGGACTGCACATGACCAAGGGCCGCAAGCTGCTCCAGGCCGGCGATCTGACCGCAGCGCTGGCGGAGTTCTTGCGCGCCGCGGAGATCGACCCCGGCAATGAAGCCGCGCAGCAGGAGATCGCCAGAGTCCGCGCGCTGCAGGGGCAGGCGCCGCCGCCGAGTTCCGAGACAAGCCTTCCCGAAGCGCCCGGCAAAGTAGAGGAGATCGATTCGCTTGGCCCCCCGGTTACGCTTAAGCCGCTATCCAATGAGCCGCTGACGATGCATTACATCGAAGACACCAAGGTGGTCTACCAGGCCATCGGCAAAATGGCCGGCATCAACGTGCTCTTCGATCCCGACTACAACTCCAAGCGCATCCAGGTCGACCTGGTCAACTCGTCGCTGCTCGACGCGCTGCGTGTGGTGGGAACCGAGTCGGGCACATTCTGGCGACCTATCACTCCCAACACCATCTTCGTGGCCCAGAACACCCGCGCCAAGCGCACCGAGCTCGAAGAGCAGGCGGTGGAGACTTTTTATCTGAGCAACGCCTGGCAGCAAAACGACCTGAACGACGTGCAGACGGCGCTGCGCAACGTGTTGACCAATGTGAAAGTGTACGGCGTGGCCAGCCAGAACGCCATCGTGATCCGCGGCACGCCCGACGAACTGCTTCTGGCGCAGAAGCTGGTGAACGATCTGGATAAGGCGCGGCCCGAAGTGGTGGTCGATATCGCCGTGCTCGAGGTGAGCAAAAACTGGGAGCGGACGCTGGGCATAGCCTGGCCCAGCAGCGTGGGGGTGGCGCTGCAGCCGCCCTGCACCAGCAGCACCTCCAGCAATTGCAACAACACCAACAACACCACCGACCAGACCGGAACAACCACCGGGACCACCTCCGGCGCCACTCCGAGCCTTTACGACCTGAGCCATTTGAAAGCGTCGGATTTTGCGGTCACCATCGGCTCGGCCACGGCCAACCTGCTGCTGACCAACTCCGACACTAAGATTCTGCAGAACCCGCGCATTCGCGCCACCGACGCGCAGAAGGCAACCTTGACCGTCGGCGAGAAAATCCCCATCGCCACCGGTTCCTACCAGACCGGCGCGGCAACGGCGCTGGTGAGTTCGCTGGTTAACACGCAGTTCCAGTTCGAAGACGTCGGCGTGAAGATCGAGATGACGCCGACCGTGCACTACGACCACGACGTCACGCTGAAGATCAAAATCGAAGTATCGTCCGAAGCCGGCTCAACCACCATCAGCGGGGTCACTGAGCCGATCATCGCCCAGAACATCGTGGACCAGGTGATCCGGCTGCGCGAGGGCGAAGCCAGCATCCTGGGCGGCATCGAGCAGAAACAGGACACGCAAAGCTGGAACGGAATCCCCGGCCTGAGCTCCATCCCCATCCTCAAATACCTGTTCGGATCGAAGGATCACACGATCAATGACGAGGATCTCGTCTTCCTGGTGGTGCCGCACATCGTGCGTTCGCAGCAATTGGATTCGGTCAACCTGCGCACCATCGATACCGGCACCGGCAACCAGATCGAGCTGCGACGCATCTCCACCGATGGTCCCGGCTCCAATCCGGCGCCGCAACCCGCCGCGCTTCCCGTGCGCCCGCCGTCGGCGAACCGTTCCAGCGTCGGAGTGGTCCCCGCCCAATCCGCTGAGGCGGCAGCGCCGGCAGCGTTGCAGCAGATGCACGAAGCAGCCAATACGGTTGGAAGCGCAGCGACTACGGCAGCGGTCCAGGCGGACGGGCAAGCCGACTCTCTCGGCGCGGCCGGCCAGCAGCAGGTAAATATTGCGCTCATCCGGCCGCCAAGCCCGGTCGCGGTCGGAGCCACGTTCAAGGTTCCAGTGGTGCTGAGCGGAGGCAAGGACGTAGCCGCGGTTCCGCTGCAAATTCAGTACGACCCGGCAAAGCTTTCCATGGTGAATGTAGAGCAGGGCGACTTGCTCAGCCGTGGCGGGCAGGCCGTGGCGCTGGTCCATCGCGAGGACGGATCGGGAAATGTAACAATCAACACCGCGCTGCCGCCAGGTGCGGCCGGAGTCAACGGCGCCGGAACGGTGTGCACGCTCACCTTCACGGCTAAGGCTGCCGGAGCAACCACCGTCGCCATCACGCGGCCGGCGGTGCTCAACAGCGCCCAGCAGCCGCTGCAGGCGATCGGTGGTCAGATCAGCGTGCAAGTGCAGTAGCGTGCAATTGCACCAGGATGTCGCGGTCATGAGCGGAGCAAGGGCAATCCGGACCAGGAAGCCGACCAGGAAGCGCGGCGAGCGGGGCCTCACTCTCATCGAGCTCATCGTGACCGTGGCCATCCTCGCCATTCTGGCTTCGGCTGCGATCCCGGTGCAGATGTACCGGGTCAAGCGGCAGAAAGAGCGCGAACTGCGACACGACCTTTGGGAGATGCGCGACGCCATCGACCACTACAAGGACGCCGCCGACAAAGGCGCCTTCCAGACCAAGGTCGACAGCCAGAACTATCCGCCCGATCTCGAGACGCTGGTCAACGGAGTGGATGTGCAAAGCAAGAAGGTCAAGTTCCTGCGCCGCATTCCCGTCGATCCCATGACCGGCAAAGCCGAATGGGGCTTGCGCTCCATGCAGGACGATCCGACTTCCGATTCCTGGGGTGGGCAGAGCGTCTTCGACGTGCATTCCAAGTCCACGGGCACCGCCCTGGACGGAACCAAGTACTCCGATTGGTAAGTTGAGAGCCATGCGCAGAACATGTCGACAGGATGCAGGCTTTACGCTGCTGGAACTGATGATCGTGATGGCGATCATCGGGGTGCTGGCAACGCTGGCCGTGCCCAGTTTTATCGGCGCGCTGCGCGCCGCCAAGGAAGCTGTCCTCAAAGAGGACCTGCAGACCATGCGCACGGCCATCGACTCCTACACCGAGGACAAGCAGAAGGGCCCACAGGCGCTGCAGGACCTGATCGACGACGGCTACCTGAAGGCCATTCCGGTCGATCCGATGACTCACAGCAGCGATACCTGGGTGACGGACACCAGCGACACCCTGCACTCGGTTGACGAGACCGACCCCGGCATCGACGACGTCCACTCCGGCTCCGAGGAGCAAGGCACCGACGGCCAGCCGTATTCGAGTTGGTAAAATTCGGGCATGATCCTCACTCGTGGAACGCGCGGAGCGATTGCGGCTCCATTCCTGTTCGCACTTCTCTGCGCCGGCCTGCCTGCACAAACCGGAAAAACCATCACTGTGCGCATGCTCGAGGGCCGAACCGGCCGCCTCATCAGCACCACCGATTTTCTGGTGCAGATCAATCACCAGCAAACCCAGCACGCCGATTGGGTGACGCTGAACGACGACGGCACAGGGAAGATGACCCTGCCGCCCGATGCCACCGAGATCTCCGTCCACGGCAAATATGAAAGCTCCATGTCGCTCTACATCGATTGCGACGTCGAGAAAGGCAAAGGCATACTCGAAGAGCAGGGATTGCTCCAGACTGAAGCAGCGCCGGATCGCTGGTACCCGGTTGCCCAGATCATGACCTCGGGCATCGTGACTCCAAACGGCTGTGTCACCAAAAAGGAAGCTGCAAAACAAAAGATCGCAGCCAAACCCGGCGAGTTCGTCTTCTTTGTGAGAAAGAAAAACTGGCGCGAAGAGGACACCGAGTAGGTTTCCGTTCGTTTGTTGTTCCACCAACTCTGGGTGCCCCATCCTTGCGGTCCGCCGCGGCGGATTTTTGCCGCAAGGGTGGGATACCACGAAACCACGCAGTCAGAGCCCCAAACAAAGGAATCCTGATTTGGCCTCTATTATCGATCTGCGATCCGACACCGTCACCCGGCCCACGCCGGAGATGCGCGCCGCCATGGCCGCCGCCGAGGTGGGCGACGACGTCTACGGCGAGGACCCTACCGTAAACCTCCTCGAGAAGCGCGCAGCAGAAATCTTCGGCCGCGAAGCGGCGCTCTTAGTCCCCAGCGGAACCATGGGCAACCAAATCGCCATCCGCCTGCACACCCGGCCCGGCCAGGAGGTGATCTGCGAGTCGCGCGCCCACATTCTCGATTGGGAAATGGCGACGACCGCGGTGTTTTCCGGTTGCCTGGTGCGTGCCGTCTACGCTGAGCGCGGCATCCTCACCTGGAAGCACATCGAGCCCGTGATCTATAAGCGCGGCTCGTTTCGCGCCGCCACGGGTCTCATTGAAATTGAAAACACCGCCAACCTTGCCGGCGGGGGCTGCACGCCTCTTGATGTTATGGAAGAGATTTGGCAAAGCGCGAAGGAACGCAAGCTCCCCGTTCATCTCGACGGCGCGCGCATCTTCAACGCAGCCACCGCACTCGGACTCGATGTGAAGACGCTGACCCGCGGATTCGACACAGTGATGTTCTGTCTCTCCAAGGGTCTGGGCGCGCCCGTGGGCTCGATGCTGGTCGGATCGGCAGAGCTGATGGATCAGGCGCGGATTTATCGCAAATGCCTGGGCGGCGGCATGAGGCAGGCCGGCGTGCTGGCCGCCGCGGGATTGATTGCGCTGGGGCAGATGCCCGCGCGCCTGCACGAGGACCACGCCAATGCGCGCCTGCTGGCCGAGGCGCTCTCGAATATGGAAGGCGTCGCCATCGATCTCGACGCGGTCGAAACCAATATCGTTATCTTCCGCCTGACGGGACCCTCGACCGGATCGTTGACCGCTTCGGAGTTGGTCGCGCGGCTCAAAACGCGCGGCGTGCTGGCAAGCACCGTCGGCCCGGACGCCATCCGTCTCGTCACGCATCATGACGTTTCGCGCGCGGATTGTATTGGCGCCGCGGAAGCTCTTACAGAAGAGATCGACGCGGCAACGGCGCACCCCGCACGCGCTTTGTAGCGCTGGAACTACATCGCTTCCGGGCTCTCGATGCCCAGCCATGCCAGCACTTGCACTAACTCGCGTAGCGCCACAGCGGCCGTCGCCAGCAGGAACGTCTTCCGCACCGGGTCTTCTTCGGTGAGGATGTGGTGACGATGGTAAAAGTTGTTGAACTCCTGCGCCAACTGGAACGCATGACGGGCCAGGTGCGCCGGCTCCGACGTGGCAATGCACTGCTCCAGCACCTGCGTGCGTCGCGCGGCACGCAGCCACAGCGCCCAGATATCTTCATTCTCCTCGCCGGCCAGGAGATCCGCGAAGTCCGACGTATCCAATCCCCCGCTTTGCTGACTAGCTAACTCGCTAACTTGCCGACCCGCTAACTCGCCAACTTTCTGCCTTGTTGGCGATCCAAACTCCGCTAACACCGCCTCCGCCGTAGTCCCGCCTTTGCGAAAGATATTGCGAATCCGCACCACGGCGTATTGGATGTAGGGCCCGGTCTCGCCCTCGAAGCTCAGCGCTTCCTTGAAATCGAATGCGATGACGGAGTTGCGCGTGAACTTGAGCATGAAGTAGCGCAGCGCGCCGATGGCGATCTGCTTAGCGATCTGCCGGTGCTCGACTTCGTCGCGGCCCGTCTGGCGCGCATCCACCTCGGCGCGCGTGGCTGCGATGAGCTTGTCGATAAGATCATCAGCCTTCACGCCGAAGCCCTTCCGGCCACTGACGAGAATATAAGGACTGTCGAGGTCTTCGCGCGCCACTTCGTATCCCAGTTCGACAGCGCAGCGCGGAGTGAGAGCGACCTTCTCATAACCGAAGTGGATACAATGATCCGCTTGATCGATGTATCCCATCCCCCGCAGGGCAAGAACGAGATTCGCCTGCGGATCGTTTTGCCGGACGTCGATGACGTTGTAAATAGCCTGTGCTCCTCC
Source organism: Occallatibacter sp. (assembly GCA_049676965.1). GTDB lineage: Bacteria > Acidobacteriota > Terriglobia > Terriglobales > Acidobacteriaceae > Telmatobacter. Next base: position 3,825 of record JBAUBR010000366.1, on the reverse strand, counting down.
AAATTGCGGATGAGGCTCGATTCCCTGCTCAGTCGAAATCCAGCATTCGTGGTCGGGATAAGTAAAGAATGGCTTGTAACCAAAGTCGCGGCCGAGCAGGCCGAATTTCCATAAGTGGTATGCAATATCTTTGCCGACATAAGTCACGGTCCCATTGGAGCGGACGATAACTTTCGCGTCTTCGTCGGTCTCGCCTTCAGCTATCTCAGTACCCGACCGCCGCATGACCCAGCAACCCTTGTTCTTGCCTTCGGTCTCGAAGTAGAGCACGCCCGTCTGCTTCAACTGCTCGAATGCAGCTTCCCAGAACCTGAGGTGCAATATCTCGCTCTCGCGGGGCAGAAAATCGTATCCAATGTCGAGCCGCTGCATGGTTTCAAGATGCCGGCGCAGGACGGCAGTCGAAATCAACTCCGCCATCTCGGCCGTCTCGTTGCCGCCTTGCTCGATCGCGTGCAGCGTCGCATAGCGAAGGCGTTTGCGCTCTTCGTTTTCGGCGGCGCTTCCCTGCTCGTACCATTGCGAGACGCGCGCATAGAGGTTCCAGCAGTAGTAATCAAAGGGATTGAAATGGCCCTCAGGAGCTGAAGCCCCAGTCCATTTGGCCTCGCTTTCGGCACGGCTAAAGCCGTGCCCTTTCAAAGCGGCGTGGCGTTCAAGGGCTGAAGCCCCACCCCCGAAGGCCTGCTGTTGCGGCACGACTGAAGTCGTGCCCTGATACGGGGCCTCATTCAACGAGTGATCGATCAGCGCGCGCACTTCGTCCAGCGACTCGCCTTCGAGATGCTGAAACCCCACCACCACATCCGCCACCTGCACACCGGTGTTGTCGATGTAGTTCTGCACCGTGACCCTTTGTCCGGCCGCGCGCAGCAGGCGCACGAACGTATCGCCAAGAATGGCATTGCGCAGGTGGCCGATGTGCGCAGCTTTGTTGGGATTGATGCTGGTGTGCTCCACCATTGAGTGAACGCCGCTCGGAGCAACATCCAATCCCTCGCCGCTCGCGGTCGCGCGAATGCTCGCTGCGCGGTCGAGATAGGCGTTGATATAGCCCGCGCCGGCAACTTCGAATTTCGCGAATCCATCCAGACCGCTCAGCGCGGCCGCGATCTCCTGCGCAATGATCTTCGGCGCCTTGCGCAGCTTACGCGCCAGCTCGAATGCAATAGGAGTGGCCATTTCGCCGAACTTCAAATCCGGCGGAGTCTCGATCGGAATGTTCTCGATGCGAAGATCGTACTTCTCTTCGAGCACGCTCTGAATCCGCGCCGCGAGCTGTTTTTGCAATTCAAGATACAATGCGTTGGACCTCTGAAATCCCCGATTTTCAAGGGCGATTCTAACAGAGCCGCGCTTGGCGGCCAGGTTTGACGCTCCCCGCGCCGCAACCTAAGATGAAAGTAAGATTGCAAACGAGTTCGCCCGCGTTGCGGCGGCTCCTGGAGCAATGCGCCGCTCATGCCCACGAACGATTCCAGCCAGGCTCGCTTTTACCTGACCACGCCGATCTATTACGTGAATGCGCGGCCGCACCTGGGCCACGCGTACTCGACCATCGTGTGCGACGCCATCGCGCGGCGCAAACGGGCGCTGGGCATCGAGACGTGGTTCCTCACTGGCACTGACGAGCACGGGGAGAAGATTGAACGCAGCGCCAAACTGGCCGGCCGCACTCCGGAAGAGTTCGCCACGTGCATCGCCGGCGAGTTTCGCGCCCTCTGGGATCGCCTCGGCCTCACCTACGACGATTTCATCCGAACCACCGAAGAGCGGCACATACGCGGCGCGCAGCATCTGTTTGCTAAGGTGCGCGACCGCGGGTTCATTTACAAGGGCTCCTACACGGGCCAGTACTGTGTCTCCGACGAGGCTTGGGTCGACGTCGCGCCGGGCGAGCCGTGCCCCGACTGCGGCCGCATCACGGAGACCGTGAGCGAAGAAAACTACTTCTTCAAGCTCTCGGCCTTCGAGCGGAAGCTGCTCGAGTTCTACGAGGCCAATCCGGATTTCATGGCGCCCGAGTCCACACGGCGCGAAGTCATCTCGTTCGTGCGCGCCGGACTCAAGGATCTCTCGGTGAGCCGCACCAGTTTCTCCTGGGGCATCCCCGTGCCCGGCGACGAGAAGCACGTGATCTACGTGTGGTTCGACGCGCTGGCCAACTATGCGACGGCCGTGGGCTACGGCTCCGACGACCCGGCCGACAAAGCGAAGTTCGAAAAGTTCTGGCCTGCCGACATTCACCTTATCGGCAAAGAGATCAGCCGCTTTCACTGCGTCTACTGGCCGGCATTCCTGATGGCGGCGGGCCTTCCCGTGCCGCGCTCGGTGCGCGCCAACGGCTGGCTGCTCTTCGACCAAGGCAAGATGTCGAAGTCGCGCGGCAATATTGTGCGCGCCGAGACCGTGCAGGATGTGTTGGGCGCGGACGCGCTGCGCTACTTCCTGCTCCGCGAGATTCCTTTCGGCCAGGACGGCAACTTCAGCTTCGATGCGCTGGTGCAGCGCTACAACGGCGACCTGGCCAACGGCTACGGCAATTTAGTCAGCCGCGTGGTCAACATGGTGCACAAGTACTTCGGCGGAGTTGTGCCGGAGGCGGGCGCGGAGACTGCAGCGGAGATTGCGTTGCGCGAGAGTGCCGCGCGCACAATCGCTTCGTTTGCACCGGAGTTCGACGCGTTGAATTTCTCCGAAGCGCTGAAGGCAGTGTGGAGTTTTGTCGCCGAGACGGATGGTTACCTTACCGCGAACGCGCCGTGGAAGAAACCTGCGGAACGCTCGGATGCCGAACACACACAAGTACAAACACGCGTGCTGGCAACGGCTGCCGAAGCCATTCGCATCATCACAGGACTGGCCTACCCGATTCTGCCCGAGTCCGCATCCAAGGTTTGGCGACAGCTTGGCCTGGGCGACATTCAGGACGCCGCGAAGCGTGGATTCCTGATCGATCTTGCGTGGGGCGGATTGAAGCCCGGAACGAAGTTCGGCGAACCGGCGCCGCTGTTTCCCCGCGCTGAAAAGGACGCAATCGACCGTATGCAGAAGCTGGAAGACGACAACAACCGCAGCGCCGTTGAGGCCGCGAGCACGCATCAGGGCGCGGCCGGCCGGCAATCAGGCCCGGCGGCTCCGGCGCCGCCCACGGCCTCTCCCTCAGTCGCCCCAGTAGCAGCTGCGGGTACAGAACAGGCGCGCGGCAACGAAGCATTGACTCCCACCACCGCTGTTCCGCACGAACCCGAGCAGCCGCTGCCGACAGCGAAGGTACATCAGGTTCCTGCGGAGTTGACCAGCAGCCGTCTCAGCACCACTCCAGCCGACGTGTCGGGTGGCAAGCCGCCCAACGCCCCCGTCACCGAAGGCAATCAAGCCGACGCATCCTCGGCCGCAGCAACCATCGCCATCGACGATTTCGCCAAGGTCGATCTACGCGTGGCGCAGGTGCTCGTCGCCGAGCGGATTCCCAAAGCCGACAAATTGCTTCGCCTCGAGGTCGACCTCGGCTACGAGAAGCGCCAGATCCTCGCCGGCATTGCGCAACATTACGAGCCCGAGAAGCTCATCGGCCGCAAAATCGTGATCGTGGCCAATCTCGCTCCGCGCAAGATGCGCGGCCTGGAATCGAACGGCATGTTGCTGGCGGCATCCTTGCCGGACGGCGCTCCGGTGCTGGCCGGATTCCTGGAAGAGGTGCCGCTGGGTGCGCGGCTGAAGTAACCTCAGGCACATGCTGATCGATTCCCATGCCCACCTGGATAGCGAGCGCTACGCGGACGACCGCGCGGCCATGCTCGCCCGTGCGCAGCAGGCCGGCGT
>JBAUBR010000365.1:0-16776 GCA_049676965.1 Occallatibacter sp. | reverse complement strand
CAAATCCTCTTGCCGCTCGCGACCCTTGCGCGTTCCCATCGCCATGAACTCATCCTACGAATGACTCCTGTGGATACCTCACAATTCTTTCGCGCAGGTATCGAGACTTTCACCACAGGCTGTTAAGCAGGTCATCGAACGAGCTGAGCTGAAAGCAAAATCCCTTTCATCTGTTCTGAAAGACGTCAGCATCTTTGGAGCCTCGAACGAGTGAGCAATGCCGATTGATACGACATTTCCCGATTTTTGCCCAACACGAGACTACTCAGAGGAACGAGAGTGGAGCTTTGACCCCGACGCCATTTCGGATGGAGATGTCGTTGATCCTGATTGGCACATATCTGATTTGGAATACGTGCTATCTGCCATCCGTCATAAGGGCATTGTAATAGGGAGGATTGTTCCCGAAGCATTTCCGATCACAGATGAACATGCGGAGGCCCGGTCAGTAGAGCAGAATTTCTACGAACAGGCCGCTAAATGGTGGAAAGAAGCTGCCCACTTTTCATCTCCGGCCCAACAGATGATGCACCCGAGTTACCAGGCGATTATGGGAATGGCAGCAAAGGATTCACGGCAAGTGATCAAACTTATGCTCCGCGATCTGCAACAAAACCACAGACCTTGGTTCCTAGCTCTTAGCTATCTTACCCATGCCAATCCGATACGCAGTAGGGATGCAGGGAAGACTGACAAGATGATTAAGGCTTGGGTTGAGTGGGGAAAGGCGCAGCATCTGCTGTAGATGGCTACCACATACCGTTCGGCCTTTGTGGTCTATCGAGAACTACTTCGCGCGTTTCCGAATCTGCGCAATAATCGCGATTGGTGCCTTAGAAGCCCGCTTAACGATTCATACCAATGCGTGGCGTGGGCAGTGTGCCGTGCGGACCGTAAATGGTGGCCGCTCAATTCTCTGTATTATTACTGGCTCCCAGGCCTGCCTCGTGTCACGCCAGTGTTTGGTGCCACGTTATTTACTCCTGTTGATTACATAACTCGTGGCCTCGCGAGACTTGGTTTTGAGAGTTGCGGCCACAGCTCAGATTTTGAATTTGGTTATCAGAAGGTCGCAGTATATGCGACTTATGTCGCGGGGGCTACACACGTGGCACGGCAAAGCATGTGGGGACGAAGTTGGTTGAGCAAGCTCGGGGAGCTTGAGGATATTCGCCATAAGAGCCTCACGGCTGTTGGCGGTGATACAGCCTATGGCGACGTTGTCCAGATTCTCAAAAGAAGTTGGATTACAGCCGCTCGTAATAACTTCTGTTTTCGTTACCTTATGACGTACGCCAGAATCAGCGCGCAATATATGAAGTGGATGGTATTGGAACTGAAGCGCAAGACCTCATTTTGAAAGCCGCCCACGTTTCAGCCGTTCCCTGATGTCAATATTGGCTTCGCTGCATCACGTCAGCCTTCCCGGTCAGCTCTTTGTACCGTTCCATTGCTGCATTGGCGATGGATCGGCAGGGCAATCACTTGTCGATGTACCACGGAATATTGATGACGATGATGCGCCGGTTGCCGCGTAGCAGCAGGAGGACCTTGAGCAGGTCGGCGCGGCGGTTGTGCAGCAGGTTCTCCCACCAGTGGCGCACCACCAGCTCCGGCACCAGCACGCAGACCTTGTGAAAGTTCGACTCCTTCTCCACGGCCAGAACGTAATCGACGACGAGCTGAATGATATAGCGATAGGGCGAGCGCAGAACCTCCAGCTTGGGAACGCATTTGCCCGCGTCCCTCAACGGCGTGGCGATCTTCTCCTCCCACACCTTGCAGATGTCGTCGGGATCGTCGGCGACCTGCACGTGCAGGCAACGGATGTCGTTGGACATGGAGAGCGCGAACGAGAGCGCCTTCTCGGTGATGCGGGTCCAGCTGTCGATGGGCACCACCACGATGGGCTCGGTGACCTCGGCGGGCACGATGGGCCGGTAGAGCGCAATGGCGCGCGCCACACGCACATAGTGGCGCTTGACCGCGTGCATCATCACGATCATGATCGCGATCAGCAGAACGGTGATCCATGCGCCACTTGCGAACTTCGCCACCAGTACCACCAGCGTGGTGATGCCGGTGGCGAACGCGCCCAGACCGTTGACCGCCATGCGCACGGGGGCGTTGCCCTGGCGCCACCAGTGCGCAACCATGCCTGCCTGCGACAGCGTGAAGGCCAGGAAGGCGCCGATGGCGTAAAGCGGGATCAGATGGTCGGTGACGCCGCCGAAGATGATGAGAAGCAGCCCGGTAAGCCCGACCAGCACGTAGATGCCCCAGGAGTAGAGAAGCCGGCGCCCGCGCAGGAGAAAAATGTGGGGCATGTAATTGTCGAGGGCGATGGCGCGCGTGAGGCGGGGAAAGTCGGCAAACGCGGTGTTGGCCGAGAGCGCCAGCACCAGCAACACCGATGCAATGGTTCCGTAGTAGAACCATCCATGGCCCATCACCGCGCGCGTGAGCATGGAGAGCACGCTCTCGTAGCCGGGCCCGTCGGGATTGGTCGCCGAGATGCTGTACGCGCGGCAGAGAAACGCAATGCCGAGGAGCAGAACCGCCAGCAGGGCGATGATGATGGTGAGCGCTATCTTGGCGTTCTTTCGTGCGTCTTCGCGAAAGGCCATTACGCCGTTGCTCACCGCTTCCACTCCGGTCATGGCCGTGCATCCCGAAGAGAACACTTTGAGCAGCAGCCACAGGCTCACGACGGCCGTGGCCGCCGGCATTGCCGGCAGCGTGGCTACGGGATGAGGATGGCCTCCGCTTTCGAGCACATGCCACGCGCCGGCGAAGATCACGATGAGCAGCGTCCCTGTAAACAGGTACGTGGGAATCATGAACACCACGCCGGTATCGTGAACGCCGCGCATGTTGACCAGCGTGAGAAGGGCCAGCACCCCGAGGCAAAGAACCAGCGTGTGCGGCTGCAGGCTGGGTACAGCGGAAATCAGCGCTCCTACGCCGGCCGAGATGCCCACGGCCGCAGTCAGCGTGTAGTCGATCATCAGCGCCGCCGCGGCCAGCAGCCCCGCGCCCTCGCCTAGATTTTGCGAAGCGACGGTATACGAGCCGCCGCCGCGTGGATATGCGTCGATGGTCTGGCGGTAACTGAAGTAAACGATGGCCAGCAGGATGACGATGGCGGTGCTGACGGGAACGATATAGTGCACGCCGAGAAGGCCCAGCGGGATAAGCAGGGTAAGCGCAGCCTCGGGGCCGTACGCGGCGGAGCTGAGCGCGTCAAGGCCGAAGATGGGAATGCCGGCGATGGGGCCGATGCACTCGGCGCGCTCTTCGCTGGTGGCCAGCGGCCGGCCAAAAAGAAGATTGAGGATGTTTCCGGGTAAAGCCATGAGAGGTTGTTCCGGCGGCGCGGAAATGACAGAAGGGAAGCCGCCGAGGGAATTGTCTCATGGGGAAGCAGGGCACAGGGATCGGGGATCAGGGGTCAGGGACCAGGGGTCGCGGAAATATGCGCGGTGCCTGCAAGGCCGCTGTGGTTTGTGGTGCCTCAGTCTACCGGCTCTCCTTGACTACGCGCCCGTTGAGCGGCTGAATGGGCCGTACGTCGTCAGGATAAAGTCTTGCGAAGGCCTTGATCTGCTCTGCCGAGACGGTGACGGGGTCCTTCAGGACAAACCAGGTGACGCCCTCGGTGCAGGGCGGAGCGGTGATCGAACCTTCATACATGTAGTAGTCGAATTGCCTCGGTAGCAGGCCGGACGGATTCACTTCGACTCCGGGAATCTCTTCCTCGTTGCCTTTGCTCGTTGGCATGCGATCCCAGATCCGCTGAACGGTGGCATTGGCGCTGCCGATTTTCAGCAGCACTGTAACTCCGATCACCTTCCCATCGCTGGATTGGTGCATCAGGTGGACTTCCATCGCGTAGGGCTTGCCATGGATGGTTTCTTCGCTGGGACGATGAAAGTGGAATTGCGTGAGGTGGTAGCGGGTATCGCCGACGATTAGAAAGTTTCCGCTTCCCGGCGCGTCGTGGTAGTTCACGCGGATGGTGTAGCCGTTGTTGATGAGGTATTTGAGCGGAGCGGATTGGTATTCGAAACGGATGGCGGGAAGATCGCCCTTTTCCGCGCCGCGAATATCGATGGGAGACTGTTGTTTGCCGGTCTTGCACGCGGCATAGTCAGGATCGAGGTCGCCCCAGTGTTCGGGGCCTCTTGCGCCGTTGTAACTCCACGGGGTCTTCCACTGCGCGTGGGAGGCCGCAGGCAACAAAGCTGGCGCAGCAACCAGCAATGCCAGCTTGAGTGGGCCTGTTCTCAAATCGCACCTCGCTCCCTGCGTTGACCATGGCAAAATGAAAACGTCTTTCGGCAGTTTCCCTCTTGACCGACACCGATGCTTCGTTCGCGATCAAATCATGAATGCTGCAATCCCACCCTTCGCAAACTGCGCGAAGGATGGGGCACCCACAATTTCGATGAGTTCGGCGAGAGGCGACTAACTGGCCTGGCGAGCCGCGGCCATCTCTATCGCGTCTCGGCATTCGCCATCGGCAGCGTGAACAACAGCCGCGCGCCTTTGCCCGGCTCGCTTTCGGCCCAGATGCGGCCGCTGTGCTGCTCGATGATGCTGCGGCAGAGCGCGAGGCCAAGTCCCGTGCCGCCCAGATCGCGCGAGTCGGAGGCGTCGCCCTGCTGAAAGCGGTCGAAGATTTTTTCGAGATTTTCAGTGGAAATTCCGCGGCCCTGGTCTTCGACGACGAAACAAACTTCGCTGCGGCCGAAGGCGTACGCACAGAGCCGGACCACTGTCTCTGGCGGCGAAAACTTGATGGCGTTCGAGATCAGCTCGGAGAGGACCTGCAGAATGCGCTGTTCGTCGGCCATCACGGTCAGCGGCGGCGCCTCGACGCGAAACTCGATCTGCGCCTTGGCGGCGGCTTCGCGCGATTCGTCGGCCGCGCGGCGCAATAGATCGCCGGCCTCGATCTTCTGCCGGCTCAACGACAGGCGCCCGCGCTCCAGCCGCTCGAAATCCAGAATGCCGTTTACGAGGCGAATGAGGCGGTCGCAGTTGCCGATGGCGATCTCGGCCATCTGCTGCTGCTTTTCCGGCCGCTGTTCCAGCGTGCCCGAAAAGAGCAGCCCCAGCGAGGCGCGCAGCGAGGTGAGCGGCGTGCGCAGCTCGTGGCCTACGGTGGAGATGAACTCGTCTTTCATGCGGTCGAGGCGGTGCCGTTCGGAAACGTCCTGGAACGCGACTACCATGCCGGCGACCTCGCCGTTCTCGATGAGCGGGCTGGCGCTGTACTCGACGGGGATGGGCGCGCCATCCTTGCGGCAGAAAACTTCGTCGCGCATGCGAATCTGCTCGCGGCGGCGCATGGCCTGGAAGATGGGGCTGTTGAACCTGGTGTAGGGCGTGCCGTCGGCGTGTCCGTGGCGGATGAGGTCGTGGATTTCGCGCCGCGCCAGCTCCTCGGCGGCGTAGCCCAGGATCTTGGCGGCGGCTTCGTTGATGAAGGTGAGGCGCCCGTCGAGGTCGATGCCGTAGATTCCGTCACCGACCGATTCGAGGATGAGCTCGCGCTGACGCGTTGCTTCGCGCAATGCCGCTTCGGCCTCGTGCTGCTCGGTCATGTCCATGCCGTGGTTGAGGACGAACGGCTGGCTGTCGGGAAGCTCCATGCGGCGGCTGCGGAAGGCGATGTGCCGGTAGGCGCCGTCGCTGCGGCGCACGCGCAGCAGGCCTTGCCATTCCTGCCGGGTTTCGAGGGTGCGCAGGCCGGCCTGAAAAGCGTTGGCGCCGGCGGGATCGAGGAACTCCTGGATCGAATGCCCGGTGAGGTCTTCGATGCGGTAGCCGAGGGTCTCGGCGGTGAAGGCATTCAGCGAGGTCAGCCGGCCTTCGAGCGAGCAGGTAAAGAGGAATCCAAGGCTGTTTTCAACCACCTGGCTGTAGCGCGTTTCGCTCGACAGCAGCGCCTGCTCCACTTCGCGCTGCGCGGTCACGTCCTGCCCGGTCACGATCACGTACTGCACTTCATCGTTCGGCCCGGCCAGCGGGCGCAGGGTCCAGCTCACGCGCCGGCTTTTGTCGCCGTGCTTGCGCCAGCTTGTTTCATGCGGGCCGGAGATCTGCCCGGAAGCCGCTTCAAGCAGCGTGCCCGCCGTCCACACGCGGTCCACGTCGTCCAGCACTTCGTCGACAAACGGCCGGCCCACGACGTCGGCGAGCGACAGCCCCGTCAACTGCATGCAGGGGTAGTTGAGCCGCACTACTCGGCCGGCGGTGTCGAGCACGGCCACCAGCGCGGGGATGGAATCGAGGGTTGCGGCGACAAAGCTGCGTTCGATGGCCAGCGCGCGCTCGGTGCGATAGCGCGCCCGCTGCGCCTGCTCCTGCGCGCCGATGCGGGTGTAGAGCTCAAGGCGGGTGGTGATCTGGCGGCCGACGAGCTCGAGCAGATTGATGTGATCGAGAGCAAACCGGTTGGGCGTTTCGGCGAGCACGGCCAGCGTGCCTACCGTCTCCTGGGACGCGCTGATGAGCGGAACACCGGCATAGGAGCGGCAGCGCCCGGCGCCGGGAAGCTCGATGCCTTCGGGCGGGAAGCGCGAGTCCTGGCCGGCATCGCGGATGAGCATGGACGTGCCGGCCTCCATGGTCCAGTGGCATGCGGTCTGGGTGCGCGGCTGCTCGTTTGCCTGGAATCCGTGGCGCGACTTGAACCACAGGCGGTTGGCGTCCACCCAGCCGATGTAGGCGTAGTCGGCGCCGCAGAGTGCCGCTGCCAGCGCGGTCAGCTCGTCCAGCGCGGGGTCCGGGCTGCGATCCAGAAGGTCGAATTCCGGTCGCGATGCCATGGCACTGAATCCCCCGAATTTTTCGGTCTGCACAACCTGCATGCTCGGGTTAACCTTTCCATCTCCAGTATCAGGTCAATCGGGGCCGCTCCCGGTGACACAAAAGCGGCAGTTTTGCGCAGAACCAGTTACCAGTGAGGTACAGCAATCCCCTGGAACTTGTGAATGGAAGAGTGTAATCGAAGAACTGGTTGCATAAATATCTCCGGGCCGAGTGGACCCATCCCTCAGGGGCTAAAGCCCAATGCTTCTGCGGCTTTTCACGGCACGGCTGAAGCCGTGCCCTTTCAAAACCTCATTTATGCAACCAGTTCGAAGATAGTCGCTCCCAAATACGCTGCCGCGGCGTGCTGCGCCAAGCCCCTCTCAAAAGATGCGCAGGAGCAGAAGCGCGATGCAGTCGAGCGCGCGAACGACCTCAGTTTCCCGGGGGCAGCTTGCAGCAGTCGCCGCTGCCGGGGGGCTCGTTGGCGCCGGCGTCCAGCACCACTTTCCATTCGCCGTTCGGCTGCTTGCGCCACATGGTGATGTAGCGGCCGCTGGTGGTCACGGGATTCCCGTTGGCGTCCTTGCTGTGCCCTTCATAGCGGCCCCAGGTGTAGCCCATGTCGCCGGAGGGCCCCATCACGGCATCGGAGGGCGTCCAGGTAAGCTGATAGTCCTTCGCCAGCCAGGTCATGGTTTTGGCAATAGCCACCCGCCCCACTTCGGGAGCCTGTCCGTTGCCCAGCAACGTTCCGTCGTCGGCAAACCAATCCACCACAGCCTTGCCGCCGCGCACGGCCACGTCCTTGGCGAAACGCGCCTCCAGGTCGAAGAGGAGCATCTTTCCCGGATTGACGGTCGAGTCAGTGAGGGGGTTGGGCGCAGCCTGGGCAGAGTCCGGCAGCGGCAACTGGCCGTGCGCAGGCGGCGGCGCTGCCAATGCCAGTGTTCCCGCCAAAATCGATCCGCAAACGATCTTTGCCCGCCACGCAGCCACGTCTCCGGCCCTCCTGCAGCATCGACAATCCATAAGGCAATCGTATAACGCTGGCTCGCTCATCCTGGGGTAGACGGATTTGGTCGAATGGCGTCCATTCTGAGAGGCATTTCGTTGGCTCGTGCAATCCTCGCCATTTTCGACAGGCGCCCGATCTGGGGCACGGCAAGTTGAGAGGCAGGTATACTATAGGTTGGTAATTTCTGTTTGAATGGCCACCGCCGGCGAATCGAGCGCGGCGCGAATCAGGCCGATTCCGCAGGCGGGCTTTGGTTGCAATCCCGGAATTCCGCGGGAAAAGGAAACAAATGGGAACTCTGCTGGAATCAATCCATTCGCCGGCCGATCTGAAGCGCTTGAACAACGCGCAGATGGGCGAACTGGCGGGAGAGATTCGCGAATGCCTGATCCATACGCTGTCAAAGACCGGCGGCCACCTGGGACCGAACCTGGGCGTGGTGGAGCTGACGCTGGCCCTGCACAAGGTGTTCGACACGCCCAAGGACAAGCTGCTGTTCGACGTCAGCCATCAGGCCTACATCCACAAGATTCTCACCGGGCGGCTGGAACGCTTTGAGACGATTCGCCAGCCGGGCGGTCTTAACGGATTCATGCTACGCACCGAAAGCGAGCATGACTGCTACGGCGCCGGCCACGCCGGAACCGCCTTGAGCGCCGCGCTGGGCATGGCCGTGGCGCGCGACATGGCCGGCGGCAGCGAGCACGTGATTGCCGTAGCGGGTGACGCCGCCTTCACCAACGGAATTTCGTTCGAGGCGCTGAACAATATGGCCGCGCAGACCAGGCGGCTGATCGTTGTGCTCAACGACAACGAATGGTCCATCGACCGCAACGTAGGCGCCATCGCGGGGTACTTCCATCGCATCGTCACCAACCCTCACTATCAGCATCTGCACGCGTCGGCGCACAAGATCCTGGAGCGGCTGGGCGGCAAGACCGTCCTCAAGGTGGCGCGGAGAGCCGAAGAGGCGGCCAAAGGCATGCTTTGGCCCTCGATGCTGTTCGAGGAGTTCGGCCTGCAGTACTTTGGGCCCATTGACGGGCACAATATTCCGCTGCTGGTGGAGACTTTCAAATTTCTCAAGACCATCGACCACCCGGTGCTGCTGCACGTGCTGACGCAGAAGGGGCGCGGCTTTCAACCGGCGCTGGACGGGCAGAAGAAGTTTCACGGGCTGGGGCCGTACGATCCCGAGACCGGCCAGACCAAGCCCGCCGGCCAGCTTACCTATTCCGAGGTCTTCGCCAACACGCTGGTCGATCTCGCCCGGCAGGACGATCGCGTGGTCGCGGTTACCGCGGCCATGCCCAACGGCACGGGCCTCGATCTGTTCCGGCCGCACCATCCCAAGCGCTACTTCGACGTGGGAATCGCGGAGGAGCACGCGGTGCTGTTTGCCGCCGGAATGGCCACGCAGGGCTTTCGTCCGGTTTGCGCCATCTACTCCACGTTCCTGCAGCGGGCCTTCGATCCAATAGTGCACGATGTGGCGCTGCAAAAGCTGCCCGTTGTTTTCTGCATGGATCGCGCGGGACTGAGCGGCGACGACGGCCCCACGCATCACGGCCTGTTCGACATCGCCTACCTGCGCGGCATTCCCGAGATGGTGCTGATGGCGCCCAAGGACGAAGACGAACTGGCCGACATGATGAAGACCGCGCTCACGCTTCCCGGTCCCAGCGCCATGCGTTATCCGCGCGGCGCGGTGGCCGGGGTGGCGCGCAAACCCGAGCCGCAGGTGCTCGAAATCGGCAAGGCGGAGGTGCTGGCTGACGGTTCCGATATCGCCATTCTGGGCCTGGGACCAATGATCGCGCTTGCCGGCGAGCTCGCAACGCGCCTGGCACGGGCCGGCTACTCGGTCGCGCTGATCAATCCCCGCTTTGTAAAGCCGCTCGACCGCGAGATGCTGGAGCACTATGCCCAGCGCGTCGCCGCATTCGTTACGTTCGAAGACCATGTGAAGATGGGCGGGTTCGGATCGGCGGTGGTTGAAGCCCTCCAGGAGATGGGCAGCGCCGTCCCCGTGGCTCGCATTGGATGGCCGGACCGCTTCATCGAGCACGGCAAAGTCGACGCCCTTCGCGCCAAGTATGGCCTGACCGTGGAAGAGGCGGAAACGCAGGTGCTGCCGCTGCTGGCGGATCGCAAGCGCCGTACGCTCGTGGCGAGCTAGGCGGACTGATTCGCGCTGAACCTTCTTCAAAATTCGCCGCACTCGCACGTTCAGCCTGTCCGCCCAGCCTGTCCGCCTGCGGCACCGAAATCGCTCGCGGCTTTGGCCGTCGTGGGGTGGCCGGCGGCCGAAATCAGTCTCCCCAAACCGCTGTGCGACAATCCACAACAGACCTGCTCATGGGATCTGTGCGCATTCTTCTGCTGATTTTGGGCGAGGCGGCACTGTCGGCGATTCTTGCATGGCCGCAGGCACCCCCGCAGCCGGCTCCGGCGCCTCCGGTTTCCATTCCACTGGTTCTTGCCGGCGGAACCGTCGTCGACGTCACCGACTGGGGCCGTTCCGCGAAAGATCTTCAGGACGCCATCGTCATCATTCAGGACGGGCGCATCACCGATGTCGGCGCGCGCGCGGTTGTGCCCATTCCTGCCGGCGCGCAGGTGATCGACTGCACGGGAAAGTACCTGATTCCAGGTCTCGTCGATGGCTTTGCGGGCATGAACAGCCAGGGGCAGGCCAACGCCGATCTCTACATGGGCGTGACCACGGTCGTCGCGGTCTCCGATGAAGCGCGCGGCGCCGTCGATTTCGCCGCGAACCCCAAGCCGCACCTTTATCCTCTGGACTCGGTTGGCTCGACGGACAACTGGAGTCTGCTGGCCAAGCGCCCCGATTGGGCCGACAAGCTGAAAGAAGGCGCGCGCCCCGTCGAACTCAGCCCCGAAGACACATCGCGCCAGATCGACGATATGGTTCGCCTGGGAACGCGGGTTCTTTGGCTGGGTCCCGGCATCACGGCGGCCAATTCGCAGTGGATCGTCGCGCGCGCGCATCAGTTGGGATTGGTCACTTACGGCGAATTTGTGGCCACGCCGTATCGTGTGGCCATCGAGGCCGGCGTGGACGCGCTGCCGCACATGGGCCGCTACGAGCTGGGATTGGTTCCCGACGAACTGCAACTCCCGCTGGTCGACGACCCCTATGGCAATGCGGCGATCACCGCCTACGACTACTCGCAGCGGCTGCCGCCCACCGATCCCCATGTTCGGAACTACGCCCGCTTCATCGCCGCGCACCACGCCGTTTTGATGCCGACCTTCAGCATGTATTACCTGCGCCTGCCGGGCCATCGCAATCTTTGGAAGGAGCCTGCCGCAGTGCTGCTCGATCCCGCCAAATTGTCGATGCCGCCCGATCGCAAGACCGGGGAGATGGATTATCCACTTCCGGCCTGGTCGCGCCATGCGCCCGGCTCGGTGCAGCGCTGGCTCGAAGAGGGCCAACGAAAGAAGGCGGACCTTGAAGCCATGCGCCTGTGGCGGATCAACCAGGCCATATTCTCCGCATTTCCGCATTATCTGGCCGGCTCGGGCGCCCCGGCGATGGGGACGATGCCGGGCATCTCCACGCACACCGAACTCGAGTTGCTGGTGCGTTTGGGCCTTTCGCCGCGCGAAGCACTGGCCGCGGCCACCAACAACTATGCCATCCAGTTTGGCTGGAGCGAGCTGGGCCTGATTGCGCCGGGGCGGCGCGGCGACATCCTCGTGCTTGACGCCGACCCCACGGCGAACATCTGGAACGCGCGGCGCATCTCCACGCTGATCATGGACGGCAGCGTCATCGACCGGCAAGGACTTTTGAGTTTGAAGCGGTAGGCTCGCCCACGGGTCCGCAGGCGAGTTGGGAGAACAAACGGTCTGCGTTTAACGTAGAAACAGGTGGCTGCTTTTTTGTTGGCGTTCGCCGCCATAGGAAGCGATCGACATCCCTTGAAAAGCTCCACCAAATCCAGGCAGCGGCACAACCACTGGCTCATTCTCATCGCCGTTTTCAAGCTTCTCCAGGCGATTCTGTTCATTGCCATCGGCGTAGGAGCCCTGCGGCTGCTGCATAAGGACATTGGCGACGAGCTGCAGACCCTCGCCGACCATCTGCGCTTCAATCCCGAGTCGCGCCTCGTCAACCTGATCCTGGTCAAGGCCTCGATCGTCGACGACAAGATGCTTCGCCGCATCAGCGCCATCTTCTTTCTCTATGCTGCGCTCGATATCATTGAGGGAACGGGCTTGTACCTTGAAAAGATGTGGGGGGAGTTCTTCACCCTCGCCATCACCGCATCGTTTTTGCCCTGGGAGATCTACGAGGTCATTCGGCGGCTGACCTGGCCGCGGGTAGGCCTTCTGACGATCAACGCGCTGGTGCTGCTTTATCTGGCCAAGGTGATCTTGGAGCGGCAGCGGCCGCGCAGCCGCCATCTTGCCGCAAAGTAGCTCACTTATCTATTTCGCTATTTGTTCGCTTTTCCCTCCAGTATGTAACACTTTCGGGGAATCCGCAAGACTGTTCGCCCGGAACTGGAACGATGGGGAATCAAAAGAGTAAATCACCACAACATATAGCGGGCGCCACTCAATAATTCTCTATTGGTTGTATTCCTTCAGGCTCCTCGCTTCTCCATATGCCACCGCTGACAAGGCTCTTTGGCGAGCCGCCTGTTTTCCACTGGCGTGCTCCGTCATTTTCGGGGATACTGGGTCTGTCCGGGACCAAACGGGACTTTTTGGGAGTCGCATTCGATCTAGAACCCGAAAACCGGATCAGAGTAAACGACGTGACCGAAATCCCAGACGAGCACACGGGTGGCGACCAAGCCATCTCTAACCAGGCTGCCGGCGGAAGTGCATCGACCTGGGACGACGTAAGCATAGGGTTCAGCGGTAACCCGAAGGCCAAATTGGACGAGCGCGGCCGATTGAAAATGCCCGCCGAGTTCAAGGCCTTCATTGAAAAGAAGTACGGCAAGGACTTCAACGCGTTTTATATCACGAGTCAGGACGGAGAGACAGCGGAGATTTTTCCGCTCCCCGAGTGGCAGCAGCAGATGGCCAAGATTCTGAAGATGCCGAAGAGCCATCCGGCGCGGATCAAGCTGTTGGGGCGGTACAACCTGTATGGCGACCGCGCGGACATGGACCCGCAGGGAAGGCTGCAGTTTCCGGAGGAGCTCCGCAACGCGGCCGAGCTGACCGGGGATGTGAAGGTTTCGGGCGAAGGGAATTTTTTGCGGGTCACGAGCCTCGCCAAGCTGCGTGAGAGCGTGAAGGACAATCCGATGACGGCGCAGGAGATCGATTCGCTGACCGGATACGGATTGTAGTTCGGGTTGGACTGAAAACCCCCAAGGGGGAGCACATGACGAAAGCCGCAGGACGCCATGTGCCAGTGCTCTTTGAAGAAGTTATTGAATTTCTTCGCGTGCGACCCGGCTCGACCGTGGTCGACTGCACCGTCGGATTGGCAGGCCACGCGGCGGGAATTGCGAAGCTGCTGGGCGCGGAAGGGCACTTGATCGGGTTCGATCGCGATGGCGAGGCGCTGGCGCTGGCCAGGGAGCGGCTCGATCAGGTTTGCGGTGAGTTAGGCGATAGGGCGCCGAGGGTGACGCTGATCAACGAAGCGTTCAGCTCGATTGCACAGCATGTGCAGCCGGTATCGGTGGATGGGCTGCTGGCGGACTTCGGGGTGAGCAGCCTGCAGTTGGACGACGCGCGGAGAGGATTCAGTTTTATGGCGGATGGGCCGTTGGAAATGCGCATGGATACGCGCTCCGGTCCGACCGCCGCACAGGTGGTGAATGAGGCGAGCGAGCGCGAGCTTGCGGACCTGATTTACGAGTATGGAGAGGAAAGGAGGTCGCGGAGAATCGCCAGAGCCATTGTTCGCGGGCGGCCGGTAACAACCACGGGGCAGTTAGCCCGGATTGTTGCTCAAGCCGCCCCGGCAATGAAACAGGAACGCATCCATCCGGCCACCAGGACGTTTCAGGCAATCCGCATTGCAGTCAATCGCGAGTTAGATGAAATTAAGGCGCTGCTGGGAGCAGCACCTATCTTGCTCAAGCCTTCGGGCAGGTTGGTAGTTATCAGCTTTCATTCTCTTGAAGACAGGATCGTAAAGGACAGTTTGCGGGAAGGCGCGCGGCAGGGAATCTGGGAGTTAGTCACGAAGAAGCCGGTAACTGCCGGCGAAGAAGAGACGGAACGCAATCCGCGCTCGCGCAGCGCGAAGCTGAGAGCGGCAGAAAAGCTAGCCGCTAGCTATTAGCTTCTAGCTTTCAGCTCACCAGTGCAAAGAGAAGAGTAGTTTCACAAATTTTGAGTTACTGCCGGGAATTGCAAGAGGGAAATTTCAACACGGAACAAGCTAGAGGCTAAAAGCTAGGAGCTAAGGGCTCGGAGGAACATGATGGCGGCATGCGCGACAACTTACTTCCCGGCCAACCACGGCTGGAACGCGCGAGTGGCGGCGCGTAACTCGGAGCTGATGGCCCAGCAGCGCTCGCGCCGGCGCGGCGTGCGTACGCCGGAGGTTTTCTTCGCCAAGGCCTTCGACAACTCGCGCCTGGTCAAGGTGGCCGACCCGGTGCGGGTGCGCGAGATGCGCCTGTTTTCGGCGGCTATCACCGTGCTGTTCTCGTTGGTGATGATCTACGGATTGCAGCACTTCAGCGCCATCGAGAGCGGCTACCGCATTGAATCGGAAAAGCAGGCCCTGGAGCAGTTGCGCGAGGAGCATCGGCAGTTGAAGCTCTCCGAGGCGCAGCTTACGCAGCCGGGCCGCATCGACACCATGGCGCGCCAGTTGGGACTTGCCGCGCCCCAGCCGGGACAGGTCGTCCATTCGAGCGCGCACCCCGATGCTTCGGCTCCGGTGGTGGCGCAGGTCACGATTCCGCAGCCCGCGCAATAGACGTTCTGAACTTTGCCGTTCGACCTCGAACCAAATCGCCATGCAGCCGCCCATTCAACAGGCCAGAATCAGCCGGACCAGTGCATCGCGCGCCGTTCCTCTCCGGGCGGCGCGCTTCTGGCTTGTCTGCCTGTTCTTCCTTGCGTGGGCGGGGCTGATTGCCGGGCGGCTGTTCTGGCTGCAGATCGTGCGCCACAACGAATTCGTGGAGCGTGCGCAGAAACAGCAACAGCGCACCTTCGAGATCGCTCCGCGGCGCGGCGTGCTCTACGACCGCAACCTGCGCGAGCTGGCCATGACCGTGCAGGCCGACTCGATCTACGCCGTTCCCATCGAGATCGACGATAAGGCCGCGGCCGCGCACGCGCTCGCTGCTATCGTGCACACCGACCCTGAAGATGTGCGCACGACAGAAGCAGCGATTGCCGAACGTCTGCGCAACGGCCACGCCTTCGCCTGGGTGGCGCGGCGCGTATCGGCGAAGACGGCCGCGAGCGTGCGCGCACTGAGCATGAAGGGCATTTACTTCCAGAAGGAGTACCAGCGCGTCTATCCCGACAACCAGATCGCGGCGCAGGTGCTGGGATATGTGGGCACGGACGACGACGGGCTGGGCGGTCTCGAGGAGAAATTCGAGCCGGAGCTGCATGGCGTTCCCGGCCGCGTGTTCACGGCCATGGACGCGCGGCGCCACTGGCTGGGATCGACCGAGCACGAGCCGGAACCGGGCGAGAATCTTGTCCTCACCATCGACGAAAACATCCAGTTCATGGCCGAGCGCGCGCTGGATAACGCGATGCAGCGCACGCAGGCGGCGAACGGCACGATCGTGGTGCAGGATGTGCACACCGGGCAGATTCTGGCGCTGGCTATTCGCCCCACGTTCGATCCCAACGACGCGCGGCACACCACGCCGGCGCTGCTGCGCAACCACGCGGTGAGCGATGTGTATGAGCCGGGCTCGGTGTTCAAGCTGGTCACGTACTCCGCCGCGCTCGAGAATCACGTGGCCGCGCCGGACGACATGATCGATTGCCAGGGCGGGCAGATTACGCTCGCTGGTCGCGTGATTCACGACGACAAGAGCGACCGCGGCCTGGGCGTGGTCACGGTAGCCACGGCGTTGGCGCGATCGAGCGACGTGGCGGCCGTGAAGCTGGCGCTCAAAGTGGGCGAGGACCGCTTCAGCCAGTTCGTCCGCGACTTCGGCTTCGGTCATCGCACCGGCATCGAGATGCCCGGCGAGACGCGCGGACTGTTGCGGCCGGTGAACAAATGGGGTCCGTCGTCGATCGGGTCGATCGCCATTGGCCAGGAAGTAGCCGTCACGCCGCTGCAACTGGTGTCGATGGTCTCAACCATTGCCAACGGAGGCATCTATCTGCCCCCGCACATTCTGATGCCGGGGCAGGCGGGCCACTCGGATTCAAGTGATCAGGGCAAGCTGCAGCCGCAGCCCTTCAAGCCGGACGAAGAGCTGCCCAACCCGCTGCCGCAGGGCGCGCATCGCGTGATCTCGACTCTCACCGCGGCGCAGATGCGCAAGATGATGGAGGGCGTGGTGCTCTACGGCACCGGTAAACCGGCGCAGCTCAACGGCTACTCTTCGGGGGGCAAAACCGGCACCGCGCAAAAGGTGGACCCGGTGACGCATCTCTATTCGAAGACGATGCACATCGCGTCCTTTGCCGGCATCGCGCCGGTCAACAATCCGGTAATATCGGTCGCGGTGATCATCGATTCGCCGAAGGGGCCATCGTATTACGGAACGGCGGTTTCAGCGCCCGTCTTTGCCGAAGTTGCGCAGGAGGTACTCGAATATCTGGGAGTGCAGCACGATATCGATATGCGCCAACCCACCAGTGTGGCCAAAACCGGCAAGCCGGAGAAGCCCGCTGTCGAAGACGATTCGCAGGATTCCGAGGAAGACATCAACGCTCTTTATGCCGCAGCCAACGACCTGCCCAGCGACGATCCGCTGCGCCAGGCCGCTGCGACAGGCCAGCAG
>JBAUBR010000364.1:0-2462 GCA_049676965.1 Occallatibacter sp. | reverse complement strand
AATCCGGCCGGCTCTTTACGGCGGCGCGAAAAGCCCGCGAGGCGTTATCCCAATCACCCAGCCGGCCGAGCGGCTGGGCTGGCGGCTGATGGATGCCGAGCTTGTGGCCGGCGCCGCGCGCCTGGCCGGGGTCGACCCGGAGCTGGCCGCCAGGTTCGATGAGCGGCTCGACCCCTGGTACTACCGTTACGGCAAGGCGTTTTTCCACGATCCCATCACCGCATCGCTGTCAGACGACCTGGTCTTCGACTCCGAGCGCATGCTGCAGCTCATCCGCCAGCAGATTCAGGATGCAGCCAAAGCCGGGAATTGCGTGCTGGTAGGCCGTGGTGCGGCCTGCGCGCTCGCCGGCCAAAAGGGTTGCTTCCACATCTTTGTCTACGCCACGTCGAGCGCCAAGCGCGAGTGGTTCGAGCGCCAGTTTCCGCGGCAGGCCGAGCACGCCGAGCAGGAATTGGCGGCCCACGACAAGCGCCGCGCCGCGGTCATCCGCAAGTTCTACCAGCAGGAGTGGTGCTCGCGCGGACTGTATCACATGCTGCTCAACTCCTGCATCGGCACCGACGCGATGGTCGCCGCGGTTCAGTGCGCCGCCGGCCTCTGCGCGCCGGTGCCGGAGACCGTCGCCGGCGCCCACGGAACTTAAGCGAGCTTTTTCAGCTCCGGGCAGCGCGAGAAGATCAGCCGCCGATGCTCGGGAACCGATCCACCCGGGCAAACGTACTATGAAGCGGATCAGCCTTCATGGGCTCGACTGGTCACGCTATGATCAAATTCCTTCTGTGGTGCATTCTCTTCGTGCTGTGCTGGCCGCTGGCGCTGCTCGCGCTCATCGCCTATCCCTTCGTCTGGCTCATCCTGATTCCGTTCCGGCTGGTTGGCATCGCCGTCGACGGCGTCCTTGAACTCGTCGGCTCCATTCTCTATCTCCCCATACGACTCATCCGCGCGATCTGAGCCGAGCCGCTTCCCCGGTTCCCGGTTCAGACGATTTAGCATGGACGGGTGCAAAAGGCGCCGGCTTGTCCGGCGCCAAGCGTTCGTGCGGAGGAGAATCGGTGGTCACACGACGGGAGTTTCTCGACACATTAGCCATAGGCGCGGCCGGCCTGGCGATCGGATCGACAGCGAAGAGTTACGGCCAGATCATGGGCGCGAACGAGCGGCTCAACTTCGCCGTCATCGGCCTCAACGGCCGCGCCTACGCGCATCTTTCCTCGCTCCACGCCAATCAGGCTGCGGCGCGCATCAGCCATGTTTGCGACGTGGAAAGCAACATCCTGGCCAAATTCGCCGCGGCCACTGAGAAAGAGATGGGATATTCGGCCGCGACCGAGAAGGACTTCCGCAAGATTCTGGAGCTGAAAGACGTCGATGCCATCACCATCGCCACGCCGGACCACTGGCATACGCCGATGGCTATCCTCGGCCTGCAGGCGGGCAAACATGTCTATGTCGAAAAGCCTTGCAGCCACAATCCCGCCGAGGGGGCACTGCTGGTGCGGGCGCAGCAGAAATACGGCAAGCTGGTGCAGATGGGCACGCAGCAACGCTCCTCGCCGCACACCATCGAGATCGTCGAGAAGATTCACTCCGGGGTTATCGGCCGCGCCTACTTCGCCAAGTGCTGGTACAACAACACGCGTAAATCCATCGGCGTGGGCAAGCCGGCGCCGGTGCCGGCGACGCTCGACTGGGACCTGTGGCAGGGCCCCGCGCCGCGCCAGCCTTATAAAGACAACGTGCAGCCCTACAACTGGCACTGGTTCCGCATCTGGGGCACCGGCGAGACGCTCAACAACGGCACGCACGAAGTGGATGTGTGCCGCTGGGCGCTGAGCGTCGATTACCCGAATCGCATCACCTCTTCCGGCGGCCGCTACGCGTTCAAAGACGACTGGCAGTTCTACGACACGCTGATCACGAGCTTCGAATACGAGGACAAACTGCTCGCGTGGGAGGGCACCTGCTGCAACGGCATGCGCTACTTCAACCGCGGGCGCGGGTCGATCATCGAAGGCACAGAGGGCACGGTGCTCGTGGATCGCGACGGCTACGAGGTCTATGACCTGAAGGGCAAGAAGACCAGTGAGTTCAAGGTCAACTCGTCGGAGACCGAGACCTCCGACACCATCGGCCGCGACTCCATGACCGACGCGCATTTCGCCAACTTCATCGCCGGAATCCGCACCGGCGCAAAGCTCAATGCACCCATCGAAGTGGGCAACGTCGCCGTGACCATGCTGCAGCTCTCGAACATCGCCTGGGAGGTGAACCGCGAGCTGCGCATCGACCCTACAGACGGCAAAATCCTGAACGATCACGAAGCCATGAAGGGATGGAACCGCGAATACGAGAAAGGATGGGCGCCGAAGATATGAAGAACGCTTTCTCGCGCCGCAACTTCATCCGCTCCGGCGCTTTCGCGGCCGCAGCCTGCGCAGCCGCGCCCGCATTCGCGC
>JBAUBR010000363.1:0-4342 GCA_049676965.1 Occallatibacter sp. | reverse complement strand
ACCGATTGCTTGAACAGGCGGTCGCTGTCGAACCGCTTCCCTACAAATCCCTGGTCAAATGTTCGGCAATGCCGCCCTTCTGAAACCACAAGATGTTGTGGTCACGGGAGTGATGTAAATACCCATCAGCGATGATTTCATGTATGTTCGACTGTCGTCGGTTTCCGTCTGGACCAGAGTCTATCAAATCCCTGTGCCGCGTAGAATTCTCCGGATAATTCGGCGTGCGAGCGGTTAGTCGGCAAGTGTGACCTCACGTGATTTGAATCACTTCAGCTTCATATCGCTCTAAAGCGGCCGGCGCAAGCAGGGCGGCGGCCGAGCGGTATAGCGTAGGTCAACCGAGACCCCGCTGCCGTCACCCGATTTAATTCCGGAAAAGGTGCGCGATGCCGACTTAATGGGAGTTATTTTCCGGCTTGCCAGTCGGAACGTCGGAAAGGGCCCCCGACGCATCAGAACGGTTGACCTCCGCGGACTCTTCAATTGGCCTGATGTCGTCCTCACCTTCTTCCACGGCCCCTCCATCCAAAAGCGTTCCAAGAGCCAACCGGGGCCTGCCTCCGAAGATGCCGGGTCTATGAGGCTGTTTGCGGCTGGTTTCGCCTTTCCAAAATCGGGTGATTCTGGAGGGTGCGGTTGAGTAGGGCATCCACGGAGATCGATAGAGGGGACGAGAACTAGGCGAATATTTTTGCTGCAAGAATCGTGTGTTCCCTCGTTCCAATCAACAGAGGAATAAACCATGCGATTACTGGGTAGGTGCTTTGCCATCTCTCTTGTCTCGGGGCTTCTGGGCCTTGCCGCCCTCGCACGGACAGAGGATCACACGGACATATCAGCGATTAGGAATACTGAGGACACGGGATGACGGTTCGCAGGAAACACAAATCAATTCTAGTGGGAATGGGGTTTCCCAGGACATGTTCTCCCGCTGGGTGTCGTCTGGGACCTCAATTCGCAACGCCGGGGGATCACACCGTCTGGAGAAGGGTCCGCTAAGAAAGAAGCTTTCTTGACAGCTCTGCTAGAAGGTGCCCACAATGAGGGGGAGATTCCGTCCACTATAACGAATCTGAAATAGCTGAGTCGAGGAAGTGTCACTCATGATTTCTTCACGATGCCTTCGCCGCGCTTCGATAGCCCCGATTTCACTCCTTTTGGTCGGACTCCATCTGATCGCCTCAGGTCAAACGAATCAAGCAAGATCAAGCGGTGTCGGATCAATCGAGAGCAGGTTGAACCTAAACACCCTGAATTCACAAACCCTCACACCATCCTTACTAGTGCCGTCGAGATCAAAGGATATCTCTATAAATTCGATGCAGACTCCCGATGCACTTCAACACTTCTTCACCGAGAAGGGAGTTGGTGCGGGACATGCCTATTCACTCCTCCCCGCTGAACAGACTTCGCTCCACAATTTACTCGTACTTCCTCCAGATCAATTAAGCCTGAAGGATATCGCGGCTATAAAACCAAGGCACCTTCAGCTTTCCCCCGCGAACGTAAATGGACAAACCACGAACAAAGCCCGTGAATAGAGGTAGCGATGTCCGAAAACAAGCCCTGCCAGCGACATCGCACCGCTTTATGTAGACTCCTACTGCTACCGGTGATCTTTGTCTCCATCGTCAACTTGCGTATTCAAGTCGTCGCTCAGGAACACTTAAACGACGATTCACTTGCGCAGCAGGTCTTTCAGAGCCTTCTCAGGGGCGCCCCTTCCCAAAGCGCAGGTCAATGGCCGCCCACTCTAAAGATTATTGACAAGCCCGACATTAATGCCTTCGCAACTATCGAGATGATAGACGGGAAGCCACAATCGATAGTCGTTTGCTACAGAGGCCTGCTGCAGAAGGCGATTCAAGGCGACCCCAACAGGCTCGCTTATGTACTAGGCCATGAGTTAGCTCATCATATTCTTGGCCATACTCGCCGGTTACCGGCACAGACCGACTTCCTGCGAGCGACATTCACGCGAACCCAAGAATTGGAAGCTGATCACCTAGGAATGGAGCTTTCCCTTCAGGCTGGCTATTCCTATGATGGTGGTCTCTCTGTAATGCGCAAGATGATTGATCTCGGCCTAAATTATTCCTCATTTGAGGGTCTCTCAAGCGACCATCCATCATGGTACGACCGTATCGCACAGCTAGATAAAAACCAGGCAGGTCTCTGGAGGTCACTAAGCGCCTTCGAAAATGGAACCTATTTCTTGATGGTCCAGAATTATCCTCTCGCGGAGCGTTCATTTAGACAGGTTACCAAAGCCTTCCCGAACTCGGATGAAGCGTGGGCGAACCTAGGATATGCGCTTTTGATGGAGTATATCGATTCATTGGACGAATCCGCCATCCGTCACTTTGATGTTGGCCAAGTGGTAATCGGCGGATTCTATAGAAAATCCAAGTCCCTGGAGGGTCAATTACGAGGAATAAACGAAGAGCTGTGGTGGGATTCGGTCGGCGCTTTGCGAGAGGCCATTAGGCTCAATCCTAGCCTGTCATTGCCCAAAGCCAATCTCGGTGTAGCCTATCTGTTTCGCCCCGCAGGCAAAGATCCTGGAAAAGCTGCACAGTACCTGGAAGAGGCGTCTGATCTGGCGGCAAATGACCAATCGTTGGACCCCGTTGCGCGGTTGGCGGAACAAACAAATCTTGCAGTTGCCTATGAGGCAACGGGAAATTCTCAAAAAGCTCTACTCACTTTTGGGGCCATCGAATCTTCTCTAGAGGCACCCGCGCTCTCTAACGCAAGGAACACATTTTCCATCTCCAGCGCATTGGCCTACAATCGGGCTTTCCTGCTCGCCGATTCTCAGGACCCGAAGGCACAGACTATTGCTCTCGAAGATCTCAAACATTACCTAAAGCGAACCGCCCCTGGGGCGGTTTTGTGGAAGACCGCATACACAAAATACGCTGACCTCAGCAAGAAGATGGGTGTTGCTTCTGAATCAGAGTCAACGATCTTCGCAAATGACAGTCCGCTTTTCCGCCCAATCGAATCCCTGCGAATCGACACAACCCAGGTTGCACTTGGAGATGATTTCAGCCAGTTGAAAGCCCGGATGCGAGCGGAGGATCGAGTTTCGACATTGATCCCGAATACGAATTTGGCCAGAATAGACTATCCAGACTTGGGAATCGGTGTGATAGGAACAGATCAAGTACTCGCCTTCGTTTTGCAGGGCGGCAACGCGCCTGCGATCATCCTGAAGGAAACGGGTTTTGGAACGAAAACCTCGAAGGTCTATGTAGGTATGCCAACTCGCGACCTTGACGCCCTGATGCAGGATGCCGATTATGATTTTCGCCAGTTGACAGATCCTGACGTTAATTATCGGTTCTACAAGGATCTCGGTATCGCAGTCTTAATTCACGACGGAGTTGTATCTGAGATGATCATTAGTCAGATCCCCAAAGGGCCAACTGGCATAATCTAGCGGACTGACTGGACCTGTTTACATGGCGGAGGAAAGATGACGAATCGGTTTCTTCAAGTTTTTCTTGCTCTCTCTCTGGCAGCGCTCTCATGCACTGCACTGGGACAGCAGCCAAATCCCAAGTCTGAGGCTCGCCTGGAAAGCCTTTTTAAGGCTGGCCAGATGCCGTTTGTCAAAATCGGCGATTCCCACTATGCTGCAGTCGTAACGACCGATGACGGCGTTTCTGACCGCTTCCACGTGTTTCTCAGCACTATAGGGAACGATCCAAACGACGAAGCATTACAAGTGATCCAGATGGTATTTTATCTCGGCGAGATTCCGAAGGGCTCGACTGCTCCGGTAGCCCTGATCAAGAAGATGAACGAGTGGAATGGTACTCTCTCCAGAGGTAGTGTATTCATCGTTGGGCAGTCAGTTATTTATCAAAGCAGTGGGTGGCTGTTCAAGTCTGACTCTAGCTCATTGGAACTCGATGCACTTGTAGGGCATTTTTCTGCGGCGAGTCTTCGTAAAGAGGTCGAGCCCTATCTTAAGCAATAAGTGGGCTGCTATATGTTATCCGTAGGCGAACGAAGGTCACGAACTCTAGCTAAGTAGGATGCCAAGTTTCGCGGGCTAGCTTCCGCAATGGAGCATCACTCGCCCGTGAGTACAAATGGAGCCCAGAAGAAAGGGTTCGAATACCCCTGGGCGACGAGTGATGCACGGGCAGTTGCGAGCGCCTTGGGTTTGGGCATGCCGCCCAGCAGATTGTGATAATACTCTTCGTGAGCGTTAGGTGAACCACAGGGCTGGTCAAGATTGCGGGTTTTGACCTTGCAGGGCGGCCAAGCGTGGTTTCTGTGCGGCTTTCCAGCGGTCGGGTAGCCAGTCCGGCAGCTCCCTGGCGCG
>JBAUBR010000362.1:0-2793 GCA_049676965.1 Occallatibacter sp. | reverse complement strand
GGAGCTTTTTGGCGTCTTTTTCTGTCCTACCTGTCGGGCATATGGAACGGACATTTGGCTTCGCAAGGTCCGCAACCCCGCTTGGCTCAATTCCAAAATGTCTAAAACGAGTTTTTCAGGATCGACTACCTATTGATTGCGGAACCAAGGGAAAAGCGGATGATTTTCATCACGCCAAGCACGAGCGCAACAGAGGCCAAGGACTACTACACGCACCAGCTTGCACCCTCCGATTACTACACCAAAGATATGGCCGAAATGCCTGGCCAATGGCACGGCCTGGGAGCGGAGCTGCTCGGCCTCAGGGGCGACGTTCAGCAGAAGGATTTCTTCGCCCTTTCCGATAATCTCAATCCCGAAACGGGTAAGAATCTTACCCGCAATACGCAAGCGAGCCGCCGCGTTCTCTTCGATTTCACGTTCGACTTACCAAAGGGTGCAAGCCTCGCTTATGAACTTGGGGGAGACGAGCGAATTCCAGAGGCGTTCCGGTCTTCCGTCAACGAAACCATTTCGGAGATGGAAGGCGCGATGATGGCGCGCGTAAGGGCAAAGGGCGCCGACGAGGATCGTGTGACCTCGAACATGGTATGGGCGGGATTCACTCATAGGACCACCCGGCCCGTCGATGGCGTGCCAGACCCCCAGCTTCACTTGCACGCGACTGTCTTCAACGCGACCTATGACGCCACGGAGAATAAATGGAAGGCGGCGCAGTTCGTAAACCTGGTCCGCGACAAGGGCTACTACCAGACGGCATTTCACAGCAGGCTCGCAGGCAAGCTGGCGGATCTTGGCTACGGGATTGAGCGCGCCGGCAACAGCTTCATACTCGCGGGCATTGATAAATCCCTTACCGATAAGTTCTCGCGGCGAAAGGAGAATATCGAAGCGGAGGCGGAGCGCCTTGGCATCACCGATGCGAAGGCCAAGGGCGAGCTGGGACGCCGCACGCGCGAGAAAAAAGACCCCGAACCGAAGTCGATGGAGGAGCTGCGGAGGATATGGAATGCCCGCCTGTCGGATGAAGAGCGTGAAGCCATCGCGGGAGCGCGGCGGGGGCAGAAGACATTCTCGATGAACGCCAAGGAGGCTATGGATTATGCGCTCTCCCATTCTTTCGAGCGTGCCTCCGTGGTGCCGGAGAAGGACCTCCTTAAAACCGCGCTGATTCACAGCGTCGGAAATGCAAGCGTGGGCGAAGTACGCGGCGAATTATCCCGCGACGGCATCATCCGCCGCGAGCGCGCCGGGATGCGCTATGCCACGACCAGGGACGTGCTGCGGGAAGAGATTTCCATGACGGCGTTTGTGCGTAACGGACGCGGTACGCGCTACAAGCTGGGCGGCGAGAACACCACGCCGGCGCTCGACCCGCAGCTAAGCCAGGAGCAGCGCGACGCCGCGCTCGTGATCCTGAATTCCCGCGATACGGTGACGGCACTCAAGGGCGGGGCCGGAACCGGGAAGACGCGCATGATGCAGGCAACCGTAGCGGCCATCCAGGCGACGGGCAAAGAGGTTTACGCGTTCGCGCCCAGCGCAGAAGCATCGCGCGGCGTGCTGCGCTCGGAAGGCTTCCAAGACGCCGATACGGTCGAGCGGCTTTTAATCGACCCCGAGATGCAGAGCAAAGTCCGCGGCCACGTGCTGTGGGTGGATGAGGCCGGGTTGCTCTCGGTCAAGGATATGAAGCGGCTGTTCGACGTGGCTAAGGCGCAGGATACCCGCGTCATATTGAGCGGCGATACCCGCCAGCATAATGCGGTCTATCGCGGCGACGCGCTGCGGATTTTAGAGCGCGACGCCGGCATGAAAACCGCCGAGCTGTCCACCATACGCCGTCAGACCAATGAGGTATACCGGGAAGCGGTCAAGGCCATCAGCGAAGGTGATATACCGGGCAGGGACGGCAGGACGCGGCTTGAGGCCGGCATCGGGATGCTTGACTCGATGGGCGCGGTAATCGAGGCGCAAGGCGAGGCGCGTTGCTTTCCTCTCGCTCTCAGCCAATCGCGGACCCTGGCGATGGATTTCCAGACATGGTTTTTTCGCTCCGCCCCTGAGCTGGCTTCGTAATGTGTCTCTTCATCCATGCAGTAATCGATAACTTCGGCGATGGCGGCGCGAATGTGCTTTGGTACTTCGGTTGAATCGGTCATTGTTTTTCTCCGTTAGATTTGTCGCAAGACCGCACCATGCGGTCTCGCTTACGGCGCGCAGAAAGCGGGCGGACAAGCGAGCAAGTCATAGGATTTTGAAGCGCAGCGACCGCGAGGAATCGAGCGCATGCGAGAGGGGAAAATCCGTCATTGACTTGAGAGTGACGCACGCTCAAGTCGCCGTGAGAAAGCGAGAGAGCAGGGGCGTCAGAAGGGCTGGAAGGGGATGTGGCTGGTCAACGGTGCTGGCAGCAGTTCGATCCGTGACGGAACGGTAGCCTTTATACCAGTGCGGCGATGGGGGATTTCGTTAGGCATTGCGCGTTGCCGATCTAAGCCGCCGCGACCGAGCGAATGCGCGCGGCCACGGCGGGAAGTCAGGTTTAGCGGCCCCGATTCTGGGATTTCATCTCGGTGATGGCCTGAAAGGCTTGCCCTGAGAGTTGGGCCAGGACAGCGAGATCTGTCGGGCTGAAGCTGGTCGTTTCCTTCCATTCGCCCGACTTGAACGAAGCCGCTGCGGCGGCGGACGCTTCCGCGTGCGGTTGAACCAGCCTTTGCGGCTGTCGGGGTAGCTTGGGACGCAGAGAAGGAGGATTCTCTGTGAACCAACTACGTCAGCTCATGCTTG
>JBAUBR010000361.1:0-7441 GCA_049676965.1 Occallatibacter sp. | reverse complement strand
GCCCGCGCGCGGCCATGCGCAGCAGCGTGCCGCCGCAGGTCTGCTCCACGTCGTCGCGATGCGCGGCGATGGCCAGCACATCGATTGCCGGAGCGGCATTCATCTTGGGGTTCGCTCAGTAGACCGTGTTGTCGCCGTCGGTAGTCGCGTCCATGTAGGCCACGTCCCAGGCGGTGCCGGTCACCGTGACGTACTGGTTGTCGATTGATGAGCCGTCAGTCGTGGCATTGATGTACACCTGCCCGCCCTGCGCGGAATAGATCTTGTGCAAACCGGTCACCGCGGCAATTCCCGTGGCGTCGCCGATGTACGGCTCCAGCATGACCACCTTATTCGTGGAGGTGTTGTACATGGTCAGGCATCCGTAGGGAAGCCCGTGGGCAAAGCGCTCGCCGTTGGTGCACTTGATCATTCCGATCCACATCGTGTTGTCGTCGGCCAGCAGCATCCGGCTCGTCGCCCCCGGCTCTCCGTCGCTGATCGAGGTCGGGGCGGAGGCCGCATTTGAGTTTGTGTTCACCACGGTCAGGTATCCGCCAAAGAGTCCGTCCGGCTCCAGATGTTGGCCCACCACGTACATTGTGGAGCTATCGATCAGCGCATTGCTGGCGCCGCCCGGCGTAAGAATCCGCTTGATCGCCGTGGTCTTCGCGTTGGCGCACGGAGCAGTGTTGCAGGGCAACAGACCCGATTGCTGTCCGATGGTAAAAATCATCGGCCCCACCGGCAATATCGATACCGAAGCCGTCGTTCCACCGCACTCCGGCCCGCAACTCAGGATGTAAGCCGTTCCGCCGTCGGCAGAGAACACGGCCTTCACCGGCCGGTCGAAGACCAGCGGCGCGCCATAGTAGTTGCCCGTCGCGTCCACGGCATCGGGACTTTGCGCCTGGAAAACGCACCAGCCCGGCGCATTCAGCGGCTCGCAATCCACCGCCGCCTTGGGCCACCTGCCCGGACCGCCGGAATAAGAAATGGTCTGCGCCGCCGACAGTGCGCGCGCGTAATACATGTAGTTCGAGTTCTGCACAAATGCCATCGCCACCGATCCACCAGGGTTCACGCTCACGCGGTAGACACCGGGCAGGCTCAGGGTATACGAAGCACTCGTCAACTGATTGACCACCGTGAACAGGTGCGTAACCTGGTTGGCGGCAAACACGAATGACTGGTTGCGCGTGATAAATACGCTCGATGAAAGCCCGGCCAGTCCTGAGACCGAGCCGCCCACCGCTTCCTTCTCGTAATTCACGGTGGTAAAGCTGCCGTCGCCCGAGCCGTACACCGCGCCCAGTTGCTCTTCGGGCATGTTCTGGATCGTGATCGGCAGCGCCCCGGAATAACCGGAGATGGAAAACGAAGCTGTCTTGTCGTTATAGCTCTGCCGGATATCGTAGTGGGCGTCGACAAATTGCAGCGCACCCTTCGATAGCGCCGAAGGATTCTGGATGGCGATCAAAACACGGTTGGTAATGCCGCTCGGCGGCAGTGTTCTGCCCGCAAAAAACGTCGTGGAACCGCAGCCCGCCAGCGTGGCTGCAGCCGCCAGTGCAGCGGCTGCGCTGATCCAAAAACTTCTCTTCTTCAAAATCCCCTACCTCGATGGAAAACGCGGCTCAATCGGCAGGCAACACCCCCCGCCGCGCAATGAACCGGGTGGTGGCGAACCAGGTGATGGCGACACGCTCGTTAGACTCTCGAAGTATAACAAAGCAACCCGCTCCGCTGGCGCGGTTCCGTCGGTTCCCTTAGCATGGCAATTGCATGGCACCGTTCGCCGACATCTTCTCCACGCGGCCCGTGCTTGCCGATGGCGCCATGGGAACTGTACTCTACGCGCGCGGCATCTTCATCAACCGCTGCTACGACGAGCTGAACCTCTCCGACCCCGGCCTGATCCTCTCCATTCATGAGGATTATCTGCAGGCTGGCGCCGAAATTCTCGAGACCAACACCTTCGGCGCCAACAGCTTCCGCCTGGCCCGTCACGGCCTGGCGGGAAAGGTTGCCGAGATCAACTCCGCCGGCGTCAGTCTCGCTCGGCAGGCCATCGCGCACCTCAAGGAAAAGCAGGGCGGCGATGCCTGGGTTGCCGGCTCCATCGGTCCGCTCGGCGTGCATCTTGAACCGCTCGGACCCATCGGCCTTGACGAAGCCCGCGCCGCATTCGCCGAGCAAGTCCTCGCTCTCGCCGCAGCCGGCGCCGACATGCTCATCATCGAGACCATGATTGCGCTCAACGAAGCGCATCAGGCGCTTGAAGCCGCGCGCCAATCCGCACCCCATCTGCCCGTTCTGGTCATGGTCACCGTTAACGACGAGTCGAACTGTCTCGACGGCTCCTCGCCGCAGCACGCTGCCGCTTTGCTCACCGAGTGGGGCGCGAGCGCGGTCGGCGTCAACTGCTCCAGCGGTCCGGCCGCGGTGCTCACTGCAATTGAGGCCATGCGTGCTGTGACCACCTTGCCGTTGGCGGCAATGCCGAACGCCGGCCTGCCGCGCGCCGTCGAGGGCCGCAACATCTATCTCTGCTCACCGGAATACATGGCGAGCTTCGCGCGCAAAGCTCTTCGCGCCGGCGCGCAGCTCGTCGGCGGCTGCTGCGGCACTACGCCCGACCATATCCGCGCCATGCGGTCGGCCATGCGCGCCATCGATGCACAAACCCGCATCGCGGCCGGCCGCAGGCAGTAAATCTCTAACCACTCCCGCAGGTATCATCCTGTGCGACCATAGTCCGCCACGGCGTGCGAAGGGAGTCGAAAGCCTGCCCTGAGCGCAGTCGAAGGGCACCTGCATTCCCGCAAACTCAGCTAAACTATCGCTATCGGACTATCTATGCCCTCTTTCGAAGAATCGCTCACTCAACTCGAAACCATCGTCGACCGCCTCGAAAAAGGCGACCTCACGCTCGAAGAGTCTCTCAAGCTCTTCGAAGAAGGCGTTAGCCTCTCCGCAGCCTGCAAACAAGAGCTCGACGCCGCCGAAGGCAAAGTGCAGATGCTGATCAAGCAGCGCGACGGCTCGCTCAAAACGGAACCATTCCCGACCGAGAAATCGAATTGAGAAACCGTCCAGGAAAGATCCCGCGATTGCGTGTTTCTCGCTTTTGGCAGCGGAGTATGATCTGAAAATGCGGCAGCGATCGGCAGCGCTGCTGCCGGGAGCGCCGCTTGCGCAAAACAAGCCTCATTCGTCCGGAATATTCCCAGCGCTTCCGCTGCATCGGCCCGGCCTGCGAAGACTCCTGCTGCCAGGGCTGGGCCGTCAACATCGACCAGCCGGCTTACGAAAAGTATCAGAACGTCGCTCCCGGTCCGCTGCGCACGCTGCTCGATGAAAGCATCGAGCGCACTCCAGATGCTCCCAATCCCCTGCACTTCGCCAGAATGCGCATGCCGGCCTCGCTCACCTGCCCCATGCTCAACGAGGAGCGTCTCTGCCGCATCCACGCCGAGCTGGGCGAAGAGTTTCTCTGCCACACCTGCGCCACTTATCCGCGTATCGTTTCTTCCATCGACGGCATTGAAGAGAAAGCGCTCTCGCTCTCCTGCCCCGAAGCCGCGCGCCTCGTCCTGCTCGATCCCGATCTGATGCAGCCCAAGGGAGACGGCGGCTATCAGATGACATGGGACGATACCAAACTTGACGTGCGCGCGCTGCTGCCGTTCTACTGGCCCATCCGCGAGATCGTGCTCACGCTGGTGCGCAATCGCGCTTACCCGCTCTGGCAGCGGCTGTTTCTCATCGGGACCCTATGCCGGCGCCTCGATGCCGTGACCCGACGCGAGACCGACCGCGGCGTGGCTCCGGTTCTCCAGGGCATTTCCGCCGCGGTCGCCCAAGGCTCATTGCGAACTGCGATGGAAACCATCCCCGCCGACCTCGCGCTGCAACTCGACATGGTGCTGCAGCTCGCCGGCCTGTGCCGGGAGCGGGCTCAAATCGGCGCCCGCTTCCTGGAAAGCGTCGATGCCTTCCGTCGGGGCATCGCAGCCGTCCCCAACGCAACCATGGAGACGCTGATCGCCGCGTACGCAGCCGCCTATGATCGCCATTACGCGCCATTCTTTGCGGCGCACCCGCACATCCTCGAGAACTACCTCATCAACGCCATGTTCAGGCGCCAATTCCCCTACGGCACCAAAGACGGCAAGCTCATTCTCGAGCCGGAAATGGCGCGCGAATTCGCCACGCTCTCGACGCAGTTCGCATTGATCAAAGGACTGCTGATCGGCGTGGCGGGCTTCCACAAAGAACACTTCTCCGCCGACCACATCATCTACACCGTCCAGTCCGCGTCAAAACACTTCGAGCATCATCCGCAGTTCCTCGACCAGATGCAGGCGCTGCTGGCCTCCACCGGCCGCGACAACCCCCACGGCCTGACGATGCTGCTGCGGAATTGAAAGGCAGCTTTTAGCTTCGCGAACTTGCGAACTGGCTAACTTGCTAACCCGCCGACTCGCTAACTAGCCAACTCGATAACTTGCTAACTCGATAACTCGCTAACTTACTAACTTATTAACTAACGAACTAACGAACTAACGAACTTATCCATTGCTCCACGTTCTCAATCCCCTATCCCCTATTCCTTCGTTTCTCCGTCCTTACGTCTGGCCAACCTCGTCAGCACCGCCTGCTCGCGCAGCACCTGCTTGAGCGGCCGCGCCGGCGTGCCCCAAAGGACCGTTCCGGGCCTCATGCCTTCCGTCGTCACTGTCTTTCCCGTAAACACACCCGCCTGCCCGCCCAGAATCACACCCGGCCCCACGTGCGCGCGGTCGCCAATGCCCACCTGTCCCGCGAGCACCGCGCCCCGCCCCACCGAGCTCGACCCCGAAATCCCTGTCAGCGCCACCAGGATCACATCTTCGCCAATCTCGCAGTTGTGCCCCACGTGCACCAGGTTGTCGATCTTCGTTCCCCGCCCGATCCGAGTCTCCTTGAGCGCCCCGCGATCGATCGTCGAATTGGCGCCGATCTCCACGTCATCCTCGATTGCCAGCGTCCCCTGCTGCGGAAACTGCGTGTAAGCGCCCGACTCCGGATCTCTCACAAAGCCGAATCCGTCCGCGCCCAGCACCGCGCCGGCATGAACAGTCACCCAATTGCCGAGCTCGGTTCCTGAATAAATCACCACCCGCGGATAAATACGGCAGAACTCGCCCACGCGCACCCCGCGCCCCAGCACCGCCCCGGCTTCGATCCGCGTTCCCGCGCCAATCTGCACGTAATCGCCGATCACCGCGCCAGCCGCAATCGTTATGTCCTCGCCCAATCGCACGTGCGCGCCCACCACCGCTGTCGGGTGCACCCCGCCCGGAGCCAGCACCGGCTTGAGTAGTTTGCCGGCCAGCGAAAACCACAGCCGCGGATGTTCGGCCTCGATAATGCACTTCTGCTCCGGATTCGCCGCCACCGCGCCCGGCTTGGCAACCACCGCTCCCGCATTGCTCTTCAGCGCCTCGGCCAGTGCCGCCGCGTCCTCGGCAAACGCCAGGTCCGAGGGGCTCGCGGTCTCGCACCCGTCCACACCATCAATCACGTACTGCGGGCTGCCATCCACCAACTTCCCGCCCAAAACCTCTACCAGCTCACCCAGCGTCATACGCGTCTCCTTAATAGATCCCGGGCTCTCCCGCCGGCCGCGTTTTCCAGCGCCGGTGAATCCACAGCCACTGGTCAGGATAGCGTCGAATCCACGCCTCCAGTACGTCGTTGCATTTGGCCGTTGCGGCCAGCACATCCTCCTCC
Source organism: Occallatibacter sp. (assembly GCA_049676965.1). GTDB lineage: Bacteria > Acidobacteriota > Terriglobia > Terriglobales > Acidobacteriaceae > Telmatobacter. The sequence continues at coordinate 1,684 of JBAUBR010000361.1, read as the reverse complement.
GGGTCCGCACTCTGCGTAAATCCGAGCTCCGGACCAAACCGCAACACATACTTCCGCTCCTCCGCCTCCCATACCATGAACCCCGGCAGCACCGCCGCGCCGGTCCTGAGCGCCACGCGGGCCAGCCCCGATGCCGTGCACGCCAGCCGCCCGAAAAAGGGCACAAACACCCCTTGCGGCGGCGTCATATTCGTGTCCATCAGGATGCCCACCGTCTCGCCCGCACGCATGGCCGTGAGCAGCCCGCGACCGAAATCGTCCTTGTGCAGCACCCGGTTCCCGTGCAGGCAGCGAATCCCATTCACAAACTCGTCGAGCGGCCGGTTATCGAGACGGCGAATGACCATCCCCATCGGATAGCCAATCAGCGAATGATAAAAACTGGAGAGCTCCCACGCGCCCAGGTGCCCCGTCAGCACCAGCACTCCTTTGCCGCGTGCCTGCGCCGCATTAAAATGCTCTAACCCCTCCGTCCGAATCCAATCCCGCGTGTTTTCCGCCGTGTACCGCGGCATCCGGCAGAACTCCACCATTTGCCACCCCAGATTCCGGTAAACCCCGCGCAAAATGCGTTTGCGCTCCTCTGCAGATAGCTCCGGCAGCGCCATCTCCAGGTTGCGCACGCCCACGCGCCGTAGCCGGCCAAGCGCCACGTAAACCGCTCCGGCAAGGGCGCCTGCAGCGAATCGCGCCAGCCCGCGCGGCATCATCCCCAGGCTGCGCGCCACGGCCAGCACCAGCCAATATTCCATCGTCTCGCGCATCGCGATCAGTGTATTTCAGGCCGCTGCTGCCGCTGGGAAGGGGCACAACCTGGCCATGCGCCGGACCGAGTCCGGTGTTTTTCGCTCTGCCGCACCTGTGCGCCGATCGTGCGGAAATTCTAAGAGCCTGCCCTGAAACTAGGCGTTTTGAAGGGTACGGGCTTTAGCCCGTACATTAACAGCTGATTTTGACCTCCGGCTTTAGCCGCTGAGGGAATGCAAACTCCTGAAAAATCGTCCCGCAGGGGCTAAAGCCCGATCATCTGCAGCCTCTGAATGTACGGGCTAAGAGCCCGTACCCTTCATACAAAATGAAGTTTATGGACAGGTCCTAAGAATCGGAAGAAATGGCCACAATTCTCGAAATGAACCCAATCAGTCCGGGATTCGACTGTGCTGAAATAGGACAATCTTTTTTGTAAATACCCCTAAAGTTTTCTCAACCTCCGCCGATATTGAGCCATGAAGAAAGCTCTGAACGGAGGAGGATCAACATGGCAGTCGGACCGATTCCCGATCTTCGCCCCTTGACGGCTATCCAGCCGGATGTGTCCATCCCCGAGCTCCGCGCCGTCGTCCGCATCGAAAACTCGTCGCGCTCCGGCAATTCCACCTCCGGCCGCAAGCAATCCGCCGGCCGCCAGGACGACAGCTTCGACGACTCCGCCGCCGACAGCGAGCCTGAAGTCGCCAATCCTGGCGTCGACGACCTCCCAAAGAATCAAATCAACCTCTTCGCCTGACGATCACTACCTGGACCCTGAACCCTGGACCCTGAACCCTGCTCCCTAGCCTCTAGCAGGGTGCTGAAAAAGTAACTTCAAATCCACAGCGTGATGGGTTAAGAAGGAACCATGCGCGGAATCGATCATCAGCAAGCGGATATGTTCAGTTACTTGTCGCCGGAGCAGCGGGTGCGG
>JBAUBR010000360.1:0-34271 GCA_049676965.1 Occallatibacter sp. | reverse complement strand
ACCGATTGCTTGAACAGGCGGTCGCTGTCGAACCGCTTCCCTACAAATCCCTGGTCAAATGTTCGGCAATGCCGCCCTTCTGAAACCACAAGATGTTGTGGTCACGGGAGTGATGTAAATACCCATCTGGCGCGATTTCATCCAGCTGGACGATCAACGGATCGACGGCCGACTGGAAGCTGACCTTGCCTGCCAACACGACCGGGTGGCTGGATGCGAACGAGGCCGCAAAATGCACACTGGACGGCGCTCCATTGTCTCAGAGCAGGCTGATCGGTACAGAGGCTCTCGGAGGAAAAAGTGGATATGAGCTTCCGGCGGGGAGCTACACGATTACTGTTGATTTAGCGAAAAAGGACTCAGAAATGAAAGCATCTCTGCGCTGATTGGTCAGCGCATTCAGTCTAACAATGAATCGGCCCGACAAGAATGGTTGCTCGACGTGCAAGTGAAAGGAAGACCGAGTGTCGATCATCGCGGGGATAGGCTGGCACATGGTGGGCGCGGCGTCGGCCGCATCGTTCTATGCACCTATTGGCAAGGTGAAGAAATGGTCGTGGGAAACTACCTGGGCCCTGGCTGGTTTTTTCTCGTGGATCTTGCTGCCGGTCGGAGTCAGTTTCCTACTGCTTCCGGATTTTCACGCCTTCTACGCCGGGTTTGATACATCGCTGCTTTTGAAAGTAGCCCTCTTCGGAGCCATGTGGGGCGTCGGCAACGTGAGTTATGGCCTTACTATGCGCCATCTGGGGATTTCGCTGGGCGTTGGCGTCGCCATCGGGGTTGTGTTGGTTGTCGGCACACTGGTGCCGCCGTTGATGCATGGCCAGGGCGCCGCATTATTCACCACAAAAAGCGGCCTCTACACCATGGCGGGCATCTTGGTCGCGCTGATCGGTGTGGCCATCGTGTCTTATGCCGGGCATCAAAAAGAGATACAAGTCAGCAGCGAGATCAGGGAGTTCAACTTGAAGCTTGGCCTGCTTCTCGCCGTCCTTTGCGGCATCTTCTCCTCCGGCATGGCATTCGCCATCGATGCCGCGGGGCCCATGAAAGCCGCGGCGCTTCAACTGGGCGTGAACCCGCTCTACGCGGCATTGCCGAGTTATGTATTTATCATGGGCGGCGGCGCCGTGGTCAACATGAGTTACTGCTTCATCCGCCTGGCCGCATTTAAAAGGCTATCCCTCCGGGCCGATCTCTCGCACCCGCGCGCAACGCTGATCCGTAATGGATGCCTGGCTGCCGCGGGCGGAATCATGTGGTATCTCCAGTTCTTCTTCTACGCCTGGGGCCAGGCCAACATTCCGGAACGGCTATCGTATGTGAACTGGATGTTGCACATGAGCGGCTATGTTCTTTTCGGCGGCCTCGTCGGGCTTGCACTGGGCGAATGGGCCGGCGTGGGAAGCAGGCCGATTCGGCTGCTGTGGGTGGGCATGATCATTATTATTGTGGCTGCCAATCTGGTGGGCGTGGGGATGGCTTCGTAACATTAGCGTGAGGCTGAGGGCGCCCATCCTTTTCGCAAAGTGCGCGAAAAGGATGGGGCACCCGAAGTGTTATGGATTCCGGAGCGGGTGAGGGGATCGACTTGGGCGCCAATCCGATTCTGGGAGTATTTCTCCACTGGCTGGGCGGGCTGGCGTCGGCCAGCTTCTATGTGCCATACCGAAAGGTTCGCGGCTGGTCGTGGGAGACTTACTGGCTGGCTGGCGGCGTTGTAAGTTGGATTGTGATGCCCTGGCTGCTGGCCGGGCTGATTACGCGCAGCCTTCTGTCGGTTCTGCATGCCGCGCCTCCGTCGTCAATCCTATGGAGTTATATCTTCGGCGTGTTATGGGGCTTTGGCGGACTTACCTTTGGTCTCACGATGCGCTACCTTGGCCTTAGTTTGGGAATGGCTACTGCGTTGGGTTACACAGCGATCTTCGGCACGCTGGCGCCGCCAATCTTTCATGGTCAATTCAGGCAGCTACTTGCGCAGCGCTCGGGAATCATCATCCTGGTCGGCGTGGGAGTTTGCGTGCTCGGAATTGTCTTTGCGGGAGGGGCCGGCATCTCCAAGGAGCGCGAGTTATCGAGGGAACAAAAGCTCGCCAGCATCCAGGAATTCAATTTGAAACTGGGCCTCGGCGTTGCCACCTTCTGCGGAATTATGAGCGCCTGCTTCGCCTTTGGGCTCGACGCGGGGAATCCCATCAAGGCGCTTACCCTGGCAGCCGGCACGAGCACCATGTGGCAGGGGCTGCCGGTGCTGGTGGTAGTCCTCGCGGGCGGCTTCACGACGAATTTCGTGTGGTGCGCCATTCTGCATGTGCGCAATCACAGCGCCGGCGAGTATCTGGGTTTTCCGGCCAACGTGCGCGAGGAAAGCGCGCACGAGCACCCGCCGCTCGAGAATCCGACGGATGCGGCATCGACGGAGATGGCTTTGGAATTCGATCCAGCGCCGCGCCGGCAACCCTCTCTTCGTTGGAATTACCTGTTCTCGGCAATCGCGGGCGCGACGTGGTACATGCAGTTCTTCTTCTACACCATGGGCGAGACGCAGATGGGCCGCTATAAGTTCTCAAGCTGGACGCTGCACATGGCCAGTATCATCATTTTCAGCACACTGTGGGGGATTGCGCTGAAAGAGTGGAATGGGGTGAGCGCGCGCACGAAGACGCTGGTGTTTTTGACGCTCTTGACGCTGGTGGGTTCGACGATGATAGTGGGGTATGGAAATTATTTGGGGTTGCAGCATTGATTCGGCGAAGAATTTTCAGCTCGACCTATTTGTCGGGGCTGGACCCTGACCCACCGTCCGCCTGACTCGTCGGACTAGATTGAGATCGGTGTGTAACGGCGTAATTCTATATCTTGCGATCGAGCTTTGTGGTGTCCCAGGTCTAAAGATCGAGACCTGGGACATTCTGGGCTGTAGTTAATCGTGCGGTTATAGACTTAGTCGATCGTCTACTCCAGGCGCAGATCGCGGGACGACGCACCTATGCTCACCGTTCTCTTGCCACCGGCCGTGACCCACGCCTGATTGGCCGTGGACCAGTACTGCAACTGACGCAGCGGCACATGAAGCGTAACAGTTCTTTCTTGGCCGGCGGTGAGATGGATTCGGTCGAATGCGACCAGCGCGCGCACCGGAAACTGCGCGCCCGCGGGGACCTCGGCCGGTGCGCCGAGATAGACCTGCGGCACTTCGTCCGAGTCCACATTACCGGTGTTCTTGATGTGGACTTTGACGTCGAGGCCGCCATCTCCCGCTTTCGCGACCTTCAGATCGGAGTATTCAAAGGTTGTATAACTCAGGCCGTGGCCGAAGGCGAACAGCGGCGCGATGCCTTCCTTGTCGAACCAGCGATAGCCAACATTCACGCCCTCGCTGTAGGTGGTCTTGCCATCGACGCCCTTCATCGAGCGTTCGGGGAATTTCGGATCGGTGGCGGGATAATCTTCAAGGCGCTTGCCCCAGGTGACGGGCAGGCGGCCGGCGGGACTGGTCTTGCCGAGGAGAAGATCGGCCGTGGACCAGCCGCCTTCATCGCCGGGCCACCACATTTCGAGAACAGCTTTCACCTTGTCGACCCAGGGCAGCGCCACGGGCTGACTGGTGTTGAGCACGACGATGGTGTTGGGATTCGCTGCGGCCACTTCATCGACGAGCTTGTCCTGATCGCCGGGCAGGCCGAAGACGGGCGTGAGGCGCGTCCAGACGAAGACTACTGCGACCTTGGCATTTTTCGCGGCGGCGATGGCCGCTTCGTGATCGGCCTGGCGCTGCTCGGGCGTGTACCAGTTAAGGCGAACCTGAACGGGTGAATTGGAGCTGTCGGGGCTGGTCTTGATCTCGATCTGGTGCGGGCCGGCGGTCAACTCAACCGAGCGGCGCACATTGTCGAGGCCGTCGGTGGTGGGAATGACGTTGTCCTGGTTGGCCTGTAGAATGTCGCCGTGCACGCCGCCCTGGAATGCGCCGGTGCGCGCGAGAGGCGCGCCATCGATGGCGATACTGGCATTGGTGCCCAGCGCCTGCAGGTAGATCCAGTAGTCGCCGGCGTGGGGCGGGGTGAGCGTGCCGCTCCACGCGATGGGTGAGTTCGGCGGGAGCGCGTTGCCGCCTTTGACGGTGAAGTTGAGTTGCGCGTCGGTGACAGGATCGCCGCTGCCACTGCTGTCTGTACTCGTTCGAATTAGACCGGGTTTGCCATCATGGGTGAACGCGCTGGCCGGCACAGGCGTGCCCGTCATATCGTCGTTCACGGCGAACTTGATGTTTTGGTTGCCGGAGATTTTCTTTATTGCGCCGTAGGGGCCGACCTGGCGCTGCGTCAGGCCCACAGAGCGCTCGCCATTGATGCCGATGGAGTCGACCTGGCCGGCGGTGGGACCGATGAGTACCACCGAATCGAGATCGCCGGCTTTGAGCGGAAGCGCGTTGCCGTCGTTCTTCAACAGCACCGCCGCTTCCTCGCCGGTCTTCTCGATGATTTTGGCGTTGGGCTCGATATATTGCGCGGTCACGTCATGCTTCTGTTCGCCGTCCATGTAGCCGAAGTGGACGATCTCGTAGAGTACGCGGCCGGCTGCGCGCGTGACGGTCGCCTCGGTCACGGTTCCATCTTTGAGGGCTTCGGGCATCTTTTTCGGATCGAGCTTCACGCCGAAGCTTCCGCCTCCTCTGCGCTCGCGCGGCGGCTCTTCGGGAATATGCCCGCCAAACATGTCTCCCATTGCGGCGGCGGAGCGTGGGGGTGGCGGGGGCTGGGGGGGCAGGGAATCGAAGAACGAAGACCTAGCTGAGACGTCCAATACCGACGCTCCGGGCATTTCCATATCGAGGCCGGCGTTGATGAAGCTGACGGCATGCGTTGCTCCCCAGTCGGACGTAACGAAGCCTTTGAAGCCGATCTGGTCGCGCAGAATTGTGGTCAGCATGTCCCTATTGCCGCAGGCAAAGGGGCCGTTGATGTGGTTGTAGGAGCACATGATGGACGAGACTCCGGCTTTGACGGCGGCATCGAAGGGCGCAACGTAGACTTCGTGCAGGGTCTGATCGTCGACAAAGATGTTGGAGGCGTTGCTGTCGTAGGCCACGTAGTGCTTGACCTGCGCCATGACATGCTGCGACTGGATGCCCTTGATCTCCGCCACTCCGATCTGCGAGGTAAGAAACGGATCTTCGCCAAAGGTGTTGTAGCCGCGGCCAAATTCGAGATCGCGATCGATGTTGACGAAGGGCTGCAGCGAAACGTCGATGCCCAGTGCGCGGTCTTCGCGGCCGATGACGAGCCCATTCTCCTCGGCGGTCTTCACGCTGAACGTAGCGGCCACGCCCATGGTCGCGGTCTCGCCCTGCGAGGGATGACGCGTGAGCACGCCGGGCGGTCCATCGGCGAAGCGAAGGCCGGGGATCCCGAGGCGCGGAACACCGGCCATATAGCCTGCCTGTCCTTGATAGACGGAGGGGTCCTCCCTGGTTCCGTGGATGAGCGTCAGTTTTTCTTCGAGCGTCATCTGGCTTAGCAGCTTGTCGACTCGCGGATCGCCGGTGACCACCGCGACGCTCTGCGCCAACACAAAGCCGACGTTCACCGCCAATGCGGTTAGCAGCGCCGCCGCTTGCAGTCCTCTTGCTTTTTTCAGCGATTTCACTCGGGTCCCCCTGTTATTTTTCGCCACCAAACGGCTTGGTCCGGGACGCCGGTATTCGCGCGTCGTCTCGTGCGAGCCGCGTATGAAACGGTTTAGCCCCTCGCCGTTTCCAGAAGAGAAGTGTAGTTCATGGGTCTTGCGCTTGGAAACGCAAGTGGGAGAGCGCGCGATTTCGATGCTGGAGGAAGAAGTTGCCCGTTAGCCGGGGAGCGGGAGTTCGCGGTCGAGCCCGGATGCGATCAGATCGTCGCGGAGGCGCTCGATGGTGGTGAACTGGAGCGCGCGAATGCCCAGCGCAATCGCGGCGTCGATGTTCGCCGGGCGGTCGTCGAGGAAAAGAGTCTCTTCGGGGCGGGTTCCGAGTTTCGAGAGAAGGTAATGATAGATGGCGGGGTCGGGCTTGATCATGCCGAGTTGAAAGCTCCACACCAGGACGTCAAATCGGTCGAGCCAGTCGAATTCCTTTTTCAGGCTGGCGAGCACGGAGTCTCCCATGTTGGAGAGGATTCCGGTGAGCAGGCCGTGCTCCTTGAGCCGCTTTTGCCACGCGAGCATGGCGGAGTTCTGCGTGGTCCAATGGATCGCGTCCAGGCGATGCAGTTCCTCTACGGCAGATTCGTCGAGGTCGAGTCCGGCGTCGCGCACGAAGTTTTTCCAGAATTGAATGCCGCTCAGAGTGCCCTTGTCGTATGCGAGGCGGTCGGCCCAGTAAAAGGCCTCGAATCGTTCGACGGGCATGCCGGTGATGCGCACCATGGCGTCGTGGGCGAACATGTTGGGTTGACCGGAGAGTACCATTCCAAAATCGAAGACGACCGCGCGCAGAGCCAAGATCCCTCCTGCCGGCGGACCTGTATGGTTGAACAGGAAGCCTGTAGATATTGTGAATGATGCGGCCCGCGGTCTCCGGGTTTCAGGGATACGTCGATGCGCTTCTCGCGAAGAACAGACTGGGATACGAGTGAGAGTGAGCTGGCGCGCGCGCACCGGTTGCGCGTGGAGGCGGGATTGCGGATTGCCGACCTGACGGCATCGAATCCCACGCGATGCGGATTCGCTTACGATCCGGGTTTGCTCGGTGCGCTGGCGGATCCCAAGGCTCTCGATTACGATCCGCAGCCCAGGGGCAGCTTGGCTGCGCGCGCTGCCGTGTGCGGCTACTATGCGGAGCACGGTGTGACGATTGGGCAGGATCAGGTTGTGCTAACAACGAGCACCAGCGAGGCGTACAGCTACCTGTTCAGGCTGCTCTGCGACCCGGGCTGCGAGGTTCTGGTGCCGCAGCCGGGGTATCCGCTGTTCGATTTTTTGGCCGCTCTCGACGACGTGCGGCTCAAGCCGGCGCCGCTGGTCTACGACCATGGCTGGCAGATCGATCCCGAGGGTTTCCGGCGCGCCATCACGCCGCAGACGCGGGCTATTATGCTGGTGCATCCGAATAATCCGACGGGCCACTTTACCAAGGCCTGGGAAGCGGACGAGCTGGCGCGATTGTGCCGCGAGTTTGATTTGGCTCTTATCGTAGACGAAGTCTTTCTGGATTACGGGTTTGCCGGCAAAGTCACAAGTTTTACTTCGGGCATGGAGGGCGTGCCGGTTTTTGTGGTCAGCGGCTTAAGCAAGATTGCCGGATTGCCGCAGATGAAAGCGGCGTGGATTGTCGCCACCGGGCCCAAAGTCGAGGAAACGATGGAGCGGCTGGAGGTCATTGCCGACACGTTTCTCTCCATGAATACGCCGGTGCAGTGCGCACTGCCGGCGTGGCTGGCGGGGCGCGCGACGATTCAGCAACAGATTCGAGAGCGCACGGCCGTGAACCTGGTCGAGCTTGATCGGCAATTGAAAGCGCAGAAAGGAATCAGCCGGCTGGAAGTGGAGGGCGGATGGTATGCGACACTGCGCATTCCCGCCGTACGGCCGGATGAGCGGACGGTGTTGGCTCTGCTCGACCGCGGTGTATGGGTCCATCCCGGCTACTTCTTCGGAATGGCGGAATCGGGATGGCTGGTGGTGAGTTTGCTGGCGCGGGAAATCGAGTTTGCGAATGGGGCGAGGCGGCTGATCGAAGGTTGCGGTGAACGTCACATTGGATAGACGCCGGGACCGTGGTTCTTCAAGTTCCCAGTGGCACCGCGCGGACGGAAGCGCGCCGTACATAGATCCACAAGTAGAAGGTGCTGACTGCGAGCAGGATGAGCGGGGCGGGTCGCGCCAGCACAAGTGTCAGTATCTGTCCGGACAAGCCTTCCTTGGGCAAATGGAGTCGGTCAGCGAAGATTGCGAGGAGCTGCAATGGAATATCTCCGGTCAGCAAAGCGGCCGCGCCAGTCACCGCAAACGCAAGCCACTTGATAACGCCGCCTTCGGCCCAGAGGATGGCAAAAGCGGGGAATGTAAGCAACAAGAGCCTTGTATCCTGCTGCCGATGATATGTAGGCAGCATAGAAAGAGCCGAAATTGCCGCTAGTGCAAGCCACGCATTTGAAGGCGAGAAGCGTGACCGCAGGGTTGCGAGTGACCATACAATAAGGAGCGCCCCGCAAACAAGGTAACTTAGCGGATTGTAGACGCGCGGATCGTCCCGGAAGACACTGATTGCTGTTTGCAGGCTGATCAATTGGGCTCCATGAGTGAGCGGCTTGAGTCCGTCCGGCCCGGGGTCCGAAATACTTCCATGCGCCGATTCTTCCTCTAAATTTAAGCGCATTTCCTGCGCCCAGTTTGGCGCGACGTGCGAAACCCAAAGGACGGTGGGCAGCCCGAGGACGACGGTCGCCACGAGGGTTTGCAGTGCGCGTTTTCGATAGACCCCGCCCGCCAGCAGAAAATATAGCCAGACAAGGCCTGCATCATGAGGCTTGACCGCAAGGCACAAAGCAAGGCAAAGAACTCCAATTAGTGCAAACCGCGCTCGAACAAAGCACCAGGCGGCAATCGCGCAAAGGCTTACTACGATGCCGGCCACATTGCCAACTTCAATGAGCAATTCGCTCCCCGCGAGGAAAACGCAAATCAGGATTCCCGAAATGACTGGCGCATGGCTTGAGGCAAGGTCCCACATGAGAAAGGCGGCAAAGATAAAGCTCGACCCGGTAAGGATCATCCAGAGCACGTGTGCGGGGCCCCACGTCAGCATGGCGAAAGGGGCGGTAAAGATGAATGCCGTGGGCAAGTAGATATACATGGTCACTCCTTGCCGAACCCCGTTTGGGTCGAATGAATGACCACCTGCTTCTCTGAGGTAGATATGTTCCAGCTCACTCGGCTTGTAGGGATCACAATGTTCCAGCATGCACCGGGCGCCGCAATAGACGGTCTTGAAATCCACCATGGAAACGGCTGAGGTGCGCTCCAAAACAGAGCCGAGCAGAATGAACACTGCGCATCCCAACACAAGCATGATCAGTCCGTCGAAGCGAGCTCTATTCATCTCTATTCCCCCTCCGTGATGCAAGCCGTCCTCAAGTAAGCCGGAGCCGCTAAGCCGGCGCGCGCGAGGCCAGCGAACCCTTTCGATCCTGAGAAGCTACAGCTTCAATGCGGGCAGGGGAGCGCCAAATATAGATGCACAAATAGAAAATGCTCAGTGCCAGCAGAACGAGCGTTACAGGGCCGGTAAGCATTGCCGTCAGCAGCTGCGCGGGAAGTGTGACGGGCGCCGGGTTCAGCCTCTCCGTGGCCAGGATCAGCAGTGAAAGGGGAATATCCGCTGCGATAACGGTCGCCGCGGCAGTTATTCCAAGCGCCAATCGTCCGATTCGATCCCCCTTTGCCCAGAGCATGGCGCAGGCGGGAATTGCAAGCATCAGGAGCTTGGCGTCGTAGGTTCGATGATAGGCGGGCAGCATGGAGAGCGGCGCCGCAGCGGCCAGGGCAATCCACGCGCCTGCCGGAGTGAATCGCGAGCGCAAAGTCTTGATCGACCAGATGAGTAACAGGGCACCGCACACGAGGTAGCTGAGCGAGTTATAAACTCCCGGGTTGCTGGAGAAGATGCCGATGACCGATTGCAGGTCGATGACTTTGGCAGGGCTGTGACCGGTCATGGATGCGGGACCCGGTTCGTTAAGGCCGCCGTGCGCCGAGATCGCCGCGAGATTGGATTGCATTTCCGGCAGCCAATGCGGCGCGGCGCGCGAGACCCACAGAAGGGCTGCAATGCCGAGCGCGGCGGTGATGGCCAGGGCCTGCAGGGCGCGCTTGCGCTGGACACCGCCGGCGAGCAGGAAATATAGCCAGACCAGGCCGGCATCGTGGGGCTTCATGGCGAGACCGGCCGCCAGGCACAGGACGCCGGCGGGCACAAAGCGGTCCTCGAGGAAGCACCACACCGCGAGCGCGCAAAAGCTCACGACCAGCGCGGCGGTATTTCCGGTGGCAAAGAGGATTTCGCTATTGGCCAGCAGAAAGCAAAGCAGGAACAGCGAGACTCCGGGCGCAAATCTCGCGCTGGAATCCCAGATGAGGATGGCGGCGAGCAGGACACTCGCGGAGATCAGCACCATCCACAGCGCATGCGCCGGGCCCCACGGAAGCATCGCGAAGGGAGCTATGAAGAGAAAGGTGGTGGGCAGGTTCACATAGAGGGTGATTGCCTTGCGGCGCTGCAGGGATTGGGATGAGAGTTGTCCTGCTTCAGCGCTGTAAAAGTCGATCAGATCGCTTTCCCGATAAGGATCGCAGCGGTGGAGAAGGCACCGCGTTCCGTAATAGGGTCCCTGGAAGCCGATGACCCCACCGGGCGCGTTGTTGCCGACGATAAATCCGATCAGAATTGAGAATCCGCCGCTGAGCGCGATCAGCACCAAGCCGGACAGGCGCGCTCTTCCACTACGAAGGCTCATTGCGGCAGCCTCTCAGGAATGCGCAGCTGCGGAATAGTAATCTTGAGTGACTTTTCTTCCTGTGGAAGCGAATCGCGAGGTGTGGATTACGCCCCATTTGTGAGCCGCAAAGCTGAGTGTGGTGGCGAGCACTCCCAGCCCATACTTCACACTTCGCTTGAAGTTGATGGAAGACGCTTCCTTGAAGTACTTGGTGGGGCAGGAAATCTCTCCGATGCGGAAGCCGAACATCACCGCCTGGGCGATCATCTGGTTGTCGAAGACGAAGTCGTCGGAGTTTTCAAGCAGGGGAAGTGTTTCAAGCAGCTCTCGCGAGAAGGCGCGGAAGCCGGTGTGATACTCGGAGAGCTTGACGCCGAGAAACATGTTCTGGAAAAAAGTGAGGAAGCGGTTGGCGATGTACTTATAGCGGGGCATGCCGCCTTTGAGCGCTCCGCCGCCGAGGATGCGAGAGCCCAGCACCATATCGTAGACGCCGCTGGCGACCATGCCGGCCATTGCGGGTACGAGCGTGGGCGTGTACTGGTAGTCGGGGTGAAGCATCACTACGATGTCGGCGCCGGCGGCGAGGGCTTCGCGGTAGCAGGTCTGCTGATTGCGGCCATAGCCGTAATTGGCGTCGTGGACGAAGGTTTTCAAGCCGAGTTCCCGGGCCAGGGCGGCGGTCTGGTCTTTGCTCGAGTCGTCGACGAGGATCTTGACATCGACGACATCGGAGAGCTCCTGGACGGTCCGTCCCAGGGTTTTTTCGGCGTTGTACGCCGGCATTACTACAGCTATCCGCTTGCCGTTAATCATGCTTATTGCTCCCGATCGCGAAATTCGTCTTTGCCGCTCGATCGGCAATCGATTTGCTCGAAGCGGAGGAAGCCTTCTCCGCTGTGGGGTAGGGCGAGACCCTGGGCGGCTGCGCGTCCGGCTCGACCAGCCAAGCCCTGCGGTTCCGATAATACTCCATCAACTCCAAATTATCGGCGGCGTCCATCTCCCGCGCCCATAGTACTTTCGAGCCATCGATATCCGCGCCGTTAACGACCCAGTCCTGCGTAGGATCGTGGCTGGACGAATACCGGACGATTGCCAGTTGTTTTCCGGGAAGCTGCTCGAGCGAAGACTCAAGGCGCGCGCGCTCTTCGCCGAAGTCGGCAGGGCCATACCAGAAGCTTCGCCATTCGGTTCCCGGCCACTGGCCAACGGGGAGATTAAGCGGAACGGCAAAGGCCCTGAGCCCCGCCATCAGCAGGCAAAGGACGACGGTGAACCGCACCATCGCGGCGCCCACCGGCTGGCAACCCGGCTTCCAGACGCGCAGGTGGCGCATGCACTGCAACCCAACGGCATAGAAAGACGCGGTGAACGGCGACACGTAATGTGGAGCGATGTAGATCTCGATGAGCATGCCGGCCGACATAATGAGCAACCCATAGACAAGAAAGCGGATTCGGTGGTCGCTCAACACGCGCCGCAACATAATGAGCGGAGGCAGCAGCGTAATTCCGGCGAAGAACAGCACTGCCGCAATTGCCTTCAACAGACTCTGCCGGACGAAGCCGGTTGGCGAGTGGACTTTCTCGTATTGGAAGAGCTCTTCGGCGTGGTAAAAGCCGCGCAATTCGGCGTGATGATAGACCGGGTCAGGCCGAAGCGGCTGCCAGACGAAATAGGGCGTAACGGCGTAGGTGGCTCGGTCGATGCTGTAAGGCAGCGTCGTGGGGCTGCCGAAGGCGCGGTAGTTGTAATAGCCCTGCCAGGCGCCAGCGGCGACAAGCAGCGCAAGCGGTATGGCGGCGCTGCGCAGCAAGCGAGCGGGAGATGGGCGTTTTTTGGCGAAGAGAATCCAATGGCCCAGGACGGCCGCAACAGGGATGCAAAGCAGAAGACCCTCATAGGGTCGCGTGAGGGCCGTAGCGATGGTCCCAATCGCGAGCAGCACGCCATAGCGAAGGCGAGGCTTCTTCATCAATCGCGGGAGGGCTCCGAGGACCAGCGCACCGCCGAGCGCCCCAATCTGCCCACCGCCGGTGTAGGAATTGATCCAATAACTGAACAGCCCAAGCCGCATAATTGCGAGTGCTCCTCCCAGGAGCGCCCAGGAGGGTGGCAGCCAGGCTTGCAACATCCAACAGATGGCAGCGCACATGAGCGCACCGGTCACCAGGATGCCGTACCAGGGATGCCCGAAGAGCAGTTGTCCCGCGGCCAGCGCGAGTCCCTGGCCGGGAAAGTACATGGATGCGTAGGTTGGCCGCATGGTCACGTGGATGGTTTCGAGATGCACCCACATCGCCGGCGTGGGATTGGCAAGACGCCCGTGCGCAAAGGTATCTCCAGAAAGCAGGAAGCTGAAATCGTCCGGCAGGAAGGGGAGCGGCCTGGGACAGAGGGGAAGAATGGCAACCCGCAGCGCGAGAGCGCAGAGGCCGACCACGACAACCGACAACCCCTGCCTGCGGGCCAGGGCTCCGAGTGCACGTTCAATGCGGGCAAACCAACTTGCAACGAATCCCGGCCAGGCAAAGGTCAACGCGAGCGCGATAACGGTGAGTCCGGCTTCAATAAGGATCAGGGAAGGGCCAGTCTGCGGCGTGGGGGCTTGGAGCATTTGGACTTAATGCTCACCCTAACACGGGAGTTCGATGGGGCGAAGTGAATATTGCCAGGGCGGGGGAGCAGGCGGTCAGGTTCAGAGATGGGATGACGATGGCACGGAACATACCGGCTCTCCGAAGCTAAGGCGAAAAAGTAAAGGGAGATCGCATCGCGGCAGACAAATAGCCGTGCGCATCTCCCCGATCGATACCAGGCGCTGGTCAGCCTGCGTTGAGATTGGTATTGATTACGGAAATGATCCCAATGAACAAATTGAGGATACCCTGGGCCAAGGCCTCAATGCCCGCAAAGCCACCGAGACCGACAAGCGCCAGCAGGAGACCGTACTCAACCAGATCCTGACCGTCCTCACGGATCGTCAGGTTCCGAAGGAGAGCAAGCAAACTCCAAAATCCAGACCGCATAGACTCTACCTCCCTGCGTCGGGTGGTGTCCGGACCTTGGCCAAGGAGACTAGTTCGTACAAAAACTTCAACCGCGAATCTCCCGCAAAGGAACGAAGCTTCTGATTTGCCTGCCGAGGCGCTGGCCTCGGCGAGGGCTAAGTTAGACTGCCGGCAAGCGTTGAACCGATGTTGGTGGACGGATAGCCAAGCCTCGTTTCCAGCGCTTTCATCGCGGGAGCGGCGCCGACTGCATCCACGTGCCGCGACAAGTACATCTTCGACCAAATTCCGACCATCATTTTACATCAATAGGTTCTGTGCTTTATGCAAAAACCAAAAGTCCGGGCCGCATGGGCACCAGCTAATTGAAACGTGGTCAATCTACTCAATCCCTTTTCCGAGGAAAGTACGCTCGGAAGCGCATCTTTCCCAAGGGGGAACGGAGTTGCCAGTTTGTACTGCCACGCTCATGCTGTGACAGGAACTTAGGTCAAGCTGCTAGCCAGCGTGTTGCTAATCGTGGTGAAGGCCGAATTCAACCCCTGTCCCAAAGTCTGCAGGGCAGCCGTTGCTCCAAAAGCGACGAGAGCCACGACCAAGGCGTATTCAACAAGATCCTGACCTTCCTGACTATTCAGCAGGACCATCAATCTGTGGAGAAGATTCGAGTTCCAAAGGCGCATTGACAAATCCTCAGATGACCGGTTACGGGTGGAAGCATTTCCTAGCCGGGGAGAGTACGCGTTTGGTCGCATATCTCTCCCACGGGGGAACGGATAGCAGGGTTGTACCGCGTCAGTCGCGCTACGCCAGAACTACGTAAGGCTGCTGGCCAGCGTGTTGCTGATGGTGGTGAAGGCAGAGTTCAGGCCGGTTCCCAGGGTCTTCAGAGCAGCGGTTGCACCGAAAGCCACGAGAGCCACGACCAGGGCGTATTCGACCAGGTCCTGACCTTCTTCACGGACCATGAGGGTCTGCATCTTGACAAACAGCTTAAGCATCAGGTTGTTCATTTTTATTCGTTCTCCCCGTTAGGTTGATTTACCCAGCCGTTGACTGGGGCACCCCATAAACAGCACGTTGGGAACCATTCTCTTCGCCGAAACCGATCTTTAAGAATCAATCACTTAGAGATCGGACTTCAATTCGGCGTGTAAACCACTGTTTACAGCGGGCCCCTTCCAGGTCGGCCTACGTATACATAACCAGAAAGTGCACCCGGTGGTACATAACACAAAGGGGGTATACGGCTGAGGAATCTCTGGATAAACGCTCGTTTCGGAACCAGGATTCTCGCGCAGGCACTTTAACCGTGGGGGCAATTCTGCCCAAATTGAGCCAATACTACCCGTCCAACGAGAAATCATTTCCGTGAGCGCCTGTCAATCGGCCGTCGTTGCGTCCTCGTGTATGATCGTAGGTTCCCATTGGCTGCATGCCCGTCAAAGCCGCTCCCGGCGCGGGAAACTAGAGAGGCTGAGGATGACAAAAGCGCGTCTGGACGGGCTGTATCTGGTGCTCCTGGGAAGCCTGGTATTCATCCTGCTAGGCGTTGCCATGGCGAACGCCCCTGCTACACCGCTCGCGGATTTCAGAGGTCTTTATTATCCGGCGCAGTGTCTCATTCAACATTGCGATCCATACTCGCAAAGCGATGTAATCCGCGTCTATCGGGCGGAGGGCGGCGATCGTCCGTCGGACACCGAAAAGGTCCGCCAGATTGCCACCCAGGACGTATACCTGCCCACCGTTTTCTCCGCGACGCTTCCCTTCGCGATCCTTCCCTGGGGGCTCGCTCACATCTTATGGAGCGTCCTTACGCTGGGGAGCCTGATCCTCGCTTCGCTCCTGCTATGGAGCCTCGCAGCCGATTACTCGCCTGTCCTCTCGGGAGCCCTCGTTGGCTTCCTTCTCGCCAACAGCGAAGTTCTCGTTATGACCGGCAACGCCGCCGGCATTGTTGTCGGCCTTTGCGTGGTCGCAGTCTGGTGCTTTGTGCGGAGCCGTTTTATCGTGGCCGGCATCCTCTGCCTGGCAATCAGCCTTGCGGTCAAGCCGCATGACTCAGGCCTGGTCTGGCTCTATTTCCTGCTGGCAGGCGGAGTTTACTTGAAGCGGGGGCTGCAAACATTTCTGGCCGCGCTGGCCTTCAGCCTTCCCGGACTCCTGTGGGCCTGGCGTCTTTCGCCGCACTGGATGCGGGAACTCAACTCCAACCTCCTCGCGTTTTCCGTCCACGGCGGCACAAACGATCCCGGCCTCGCTTCCGGCGGAGCCCACGGCCTCGGCGGGGTGGTAAGTTTGCAGGCCATCTTCAGCGTCTTCCGCGACGATCCCCACTTTTACAACCCAGCCAGCTATCTTGTTTTTGCTCTGCTCCTGCTCGTCTGGGCGGTTGTCGTCCTTCGATCCCGCACGTCGCCCGCCGGGCTCTGGCTTGCACTCGCGGCCATCGCGGCCCTGACCATGCTGCCCGTTTATCACCGTCAATATGACACCAAGCTTCTGCTGCTCAGCGTACCCGCTTGCGCCATGCTTTTTCGCGAGCGCCGCACGGTCGGCTGGCTCGCCCTGCTCGTCACCGCTGCGGCCTTTCTCCTCAACGCGGATATTCCCTGGATCGTATTCTTCGCGCTCATCAAGAGCCTCCATCTCTCTACAGCTGGGCTGTCGGGGAAGATTCTGATTGCCGTGCAGGTCTTTTCAGCTCCGCTCATCCTCCTTGTCATGAGCATCTTTTATCTCTGCGTCTACGCGCGCCGCAGTTCCGCCCATGTTGCAGCTCCTTCTGTGGAACCATAATGAGTCCTGGTATTGGCGGAATTTTAAGGGCAAAGGGCGTCTTGCGCGAAACCTTGTTGGCAGCGGATCACAATTCCCGTCACCCTGGGGCAACTTGTGTTGGCGTGGCGATTACTGGGTGGGTGGAAGCAAAGCGGCCTCCAGTCGGGCCGGGGACTGTGCATCGCGAGTCTTGAGCTGAGCTTGGGTTTTCCAATCAATCCCCGCGCGAGACCGCGCGAAGGTGCAAAGGTAGAAAACGCCCATGAGCAAAATCGTCAGCGGCGCCGGCAATACCTGCACCGAAGTCAAGATCAGCCACGTGAGCTTCGTCGCCGGCAAATGCAGCCTGCCAATGATCGTCAGGATGATCGTCCAGGTAAAGTCGCCAGCGAAGATGAACGCCAGGGAAGTTACAACCATGGCGATTCGTCCTATGATCCTGGTGCGTGCCCACAGCATCGAACACGCGGGAACGGCAAGCAGCATCAGCGTGGCATCATACAGATGGTGGTAAACGGGAAGCAGGGAAAGGGCCGATACCGCGGCAATCGCCAGCCACGCGCTCTCGAAAGAAATACGGGAACACAGAATCATCGCGGCCCACACGGCCAGGAGCGATCCGGCAACGATGTAGGCGATGGGCTGGTAGATGCCGGGGTTGTCCCAAAACACGCTGATGGCCGCCTGAAGGTTGATTAACATGCCCAGACCGTGGCTTCCCGTCGAAGCCGGACCGGGGTCGGTGACGCCGCTATGGGCGGCGAGGACCGCAAGGTTCGATTCCCATTCCTTCACCCAGCCGGGTGAAAGGACCCAGACCCACAACACCCCGGGCAGGCCAATCACCGCAGTCGCGCCGACGGTTTGCAGAGCGCGCTTGCGGTAAACTCCGCCGGCCAGCAGGAAAAAGAGCCAGACGAAGCCCACATCGTGCGGCTTCAACGCCAGGCCCGTAGCAAGGCCAAAAATGCCGAGAGGAACAAATCGTTCGCGGAGAAGACACCAAACGCTGATTATGCAAAGGCTGATGACAATCCCGGCGGCATTGCCCAGCACGATGACCACAACGCTATTCGCCAGCAGAAAACCGATCAGGCCGCCGGAAAGAACAGGCGCATAGTCGGCACTCAAATTCCATAACAAAAATGCCGCCAGCATCAATCCGCCCGCGGTCAGCGAAATCCAGAGGATTCGCGCGATGTTCCAGGGCAACAGGGCGAGTGGAGCGGTCACGCAAAACGACGTGGGCAGGTACTGATACCGCGTGACGATCTCGCGATCCTTCGGGGAATCCCAGAGGTGCTCCCCGCCGTCTGCAAGATAAGCGCGCAAAACCTCGTTTTGCTTGTAAGGATCGCCGTGGTGAAAAAGGCTACGTGCCGGGAAATAGAGCACTCCGAAATCCACCATCGAGACGGGAGAAGAATACTCCATGGTAAGTCCGAAGAACAAAAAAACCACGCCCCCCAGGACCAGTAGATACAGTCCATCGAGGCGAGCATTAGCCACGCTGGAACTCCTTGTAAGTTATTTGCATCCGGAGCGGAATTTCTGTTCTTGTCGTTCGACTGCTAACCAATATACCCCCCTTTGCCTCCGCTCGCGATCTTTTGACATAGCCTCCAAGGCCTAAGACTCGTGACCGTCTGGGGCGCCTCGGGGGCCAAAGAACTATCCTTTGCCCCTATTTCTACGTGATCTCTCGGACACTTCTTCGTCAACGCGCCAACGTCCTGGTCGAATTCTATCTCGTTATTGCATTGGGCAACCATGCTACTTTCGTGAGGAATGGTCACTGAAAATACCCTAAAATGGCATATATGCCAACCACGACCGCGGAGCCGGGCAAGAAGTCGAAGTTGCTGCGCGTGATCGGCAATTTGACGGTCGCAACCATCTGCGGACTTACGTTTGGATTTACCGCGCAGGGCTTCCTCATCTCCATGCTGTCTGGGCAGGCGGTGGGCGCGAGGGATTTTGTGGTCTACTGGGCCACCGGCCAGCAGCTCGCGCATCATGCCAATCCGTACGATCGGGAAGCGCTCTACCGCATCGAGCACGATGCCGGCCTCCCCAAACAATTCGGCGCGTTGTTCATGCGCAACCCTCCATCGACGGTGCTGCTGGTGTATCCGCTGGGTTTCCTCAGCCTGCGCGTGGCATCGGTGGTGTGGTCGCTGTTTCTGCTTTTGTGTTTCGCAACATCGGTGTACATTGTCTGGCTAATGCACGGCCGGCGCAAAGGCAATCGGCATTGGATCGGCTATTCTTTCGCGCCCGCGCTGATCGCCTTGCTGAATGGCCAGACCTCGCTCTTCGCGCTGCTGGGATTGGTTGTGTTTCTGCGCCTGCATCGCACGCACCAGTTTCTCGCCGGCCTTTCGCTCTGGCTGTGCCTGCTCAAGCCGCATCTTTTTTTGCCTTTCGGCCTGGTCATGCTGGTGTGGATTGTGGTTACGAAGAGCTACAGGATTATTCTCGGTGCCGCGCTGGCCATCGCGGCCAGTTGCTGGATTGCCTATCGCATCGACCCGATCGCGTGGAGCCAATACGGGCAGATGGTGCACACTTCCGGCATTCAATGGGAGTTCATTCCGTGCGTGAGCGTGCTGCTGCGGGTGTGGTTCAGCAAGGGGTCGATCTGGCTGCAATATGTTCCCAGCGTGGTGGCGTGCAGTTGGGCTCTCTATTACTACTGGACGCGGCGCGCAAAGTGGAACTGGTCCACGCACGGCAGCCTTCTCATGCTGGTTTCGATCGTTGCCGCTCCCTATTGCTGGCTCTTCGATCAGGCCCTCGCCATTCCAGCGCTGATGCGCGGCGCCTACTTTACCCGCTCGCGAAATCTGGTTATCGTTCTCGCACTGCTGAGCGCGCTGGTTGAAGTGGCGCTGATCTGCAATCTCTGGAAGCCGTCGGCCGTCTATCTCTGGACCCTGTGGTCCGCACCCGCGTGGCTCATCTGGTACCTCGTGGCGATCAACTACGATAGATTGGCGGCCGAATGGCCGCGATGGATGGCGAAGATCCGGCCGCGTGGTGCGCAGCCGGAGATGGAGACGATGCACGAGGCGCAGCTTTCGAATACGAGCGCCCTGCAATCGAACGAGAAGAGCGGGGTATAAGCCGGCTGTGGTGCGAATTGGGGAGCGGCTCGATTGAGAGGTTCTTTCCGGTAAATCAGGCTTGCTGGAATTATTCTGATCAATTCGTCGATGTCGCGAGTAATACGGTCTTACCACTCCCGCTCGATGTTTGTCGTGCATAAGTCCAAAGGAAGAAGACTCCGGTGGCAAGCAGGATGAGCGGAGCGGGGCGCGCAAGCGCGACGGTCTCTATTTTCCCTGAGAGAGTGGCCGTCGACAGATGCAGGCTTTTTGCGAGACTGACAATAAATGCGATCGGGATTCCCGCGGTCAGCACAATGCATGCGGAGGTCAGGCAGAGCGCGAGCCAACGGACGATTCCACCGCCCGCCCACAGCATGGCGCATGCCGGAATGGCAAGCAGAAGAATCTTGGTGTCGTTGGGACGATGGAGTGTAGGGAGCATGGAGAGAGGCGCCATGGCTGCGAGCGCCATCCATGCGCGGTCGACAGAGAAACGCGACCTGATGGTGGTTATCGCCCAAACCGCTAAAAATGGCGCCCACAGGAGATAACTAAGGGGATTGTATATTCGCGGATCGTCGCGAAAAACCGCAACGATGGTTTCGAGGCCCGTCATCATGGATGCGGTCCCGGTATTGGTGGCGGCGGGGCTTGGATCGCTGAGCCCACCGTGCGAGGAAGTGACCTCCAGGTTGGCGCGCAGCTCCTCAATCCAGTGCGGCGAGACGTGCCAGATCCACAGTGTGCTGGCGAGGCCGAGAACCACTGTTGCCGCGAGCACTTGCAGCGCGCGCTTGCGTTGAACTCCGCCGGCGAGCAGAAAGTAGAGCCAAATAAGGCCGGCGTCATGCGGCTTGACGAGGAGGGCGGCCGCGAAGCACAAGACGCCAATCGCCGTACACCTGTCGCGGAGAAAACACCAGACCGCAATTGCGCAAAGGCTGACCACCATCGCGGCCGCGTTGCCGCTGACAAACAGATCCACGCTGCATAGAAGCAACAGGCCGGCAAGAGCGCCGGAGATCACCGGCGCAAACTCCGCTGCGATGCTCCATATCAGCCAGGTTGCCAGGATGACGCTTGCGGCGATGAAGACCATCCACACAACATGGGCCGGCCCCCAGGGCAAAAGCGCGAACGGAGCGATGAAGATGGACGCGGTGGGAAAGTAGACATAGACGGTGACGGCCTGAATCTGACTGGGGCCGATGGGATCGGGATGAGGATGGTCGATCTCTTCCTCGCGGTAGACGCGCAGCATCTCGCTGGCGCTGTAGGGATCGCGGTGCTCGAGCAGGCATCGCGCGCTGTAGTAAACCGCTCTGAAGTCGACCAGAGAAGACCTGGCGATGCTCTCGAGGCCCAATCCCGCGACTGCAAATGCCGCGAACCCTACCAGCAACAGATAAAGGCCGTCCATCCGCGCTTTGGTCATTCCATGCCTCTTTCAAGCGCGGGAAGTTTGGCAAGCGGGGACGAATGCACGAATGATGGGGAGGGGAAGAGTGGCGTTTGCGCGCGCAATAACAGAGTGGAACAAGGCCCAAGAAAGTGGAAGGGAGGTTCTTTGCGCGGCAGGCCGTTGTGTCTCGGAAAATCGCGAATCGCCACGGCCGGTGCTGCGGACATGCGGCTAAGCCACATCGGCGGGTAGAGGCAGCTCGGAGAAGTCCAGCTTGTCTCCGGATTGCGTTTGCGAATCGCGAATTGCGCCGGAGGCCAACTCGAGCACCGAATGCGCCGTAAGGCAGCCCGACAGGCGCCAGGGGGGCACTCCCGTGCGAAGCTTTCTTATGCGCAGGTCTCGGTCGAGATAGATGAGGTCGATCGGGAACTGCATCCAGAAGGTGTGCACCGCTTCGCAGGGCACAATCCAAAGGCCTGTTCCCGGATCGAGCCCTTTGCGCCCAAGCAGACCCTTGCTGCGCGTGGGGCCGCTGTCAGCCACTTCAACCGACGTGGCAATCACGGTGTTCCGGGTGAGATTCGCGACATGCATGCGCATATTGGGAGCCGCCTGGAAACGCTGAATTGCCCGAGCTTATTAAGGACCGGTACCCGCGCCGGAAGTAGAGGTGGAGTTGGAGTTGGTGTTGGACGTCGATCCCTGGCCGAAGTTTCCGGATGCTCCTTCGATGACCAGCGGCTTCTCCGGCTTGGTGCTGTCGATGACCGTTTCAACCGGCAGAGTGGGAGGTACGGCCGCGGAGTTCTCACCCGCTGTCTTGGGTTCCGGATTGGTCATCGGAATGCCCGTGTTCGGCGGCAGGAACTTTCCCGGGAACTTCAGCTCGGGCTTGGCCGCAGTGGCCTCGATCGGCTTTACGATCTCCGGCGTCACCATCACCAGCAGCTCCGTATCGGTTTTGGTCACCTGGGTCGACTGGAAGAGTTTTCCGAGGATGGGGATGTCGCCGATGAAGGGAATCTTTTCGAAGGCTTCGGTGTCGCGCTTGTCGAGCAACCCGCCGATGATAAAGCTCTGGCCGTCGGCGAGATCGACTTCGGTATTCACCTTGCGGGTATCGATGGCCGGGACTTCAAATCCGCTGAGTTCAATGGCGTTGGTGAAGTCCAGCGTGCTCACTTCGGGCGCCACCTGTAAACGGATGGTTCCGCGCGGCGTAATCGTCGGAATGAAGTTCAGTCGTACGCCATATTCCTTGAACTGGATGGTGACCGTTGCCGGACTGCCCGCGCCGCCGCCCTGAACAACAGGATATGGATATTCGCCGCCGGCGAGGAAACTGGCCTCCTTGCCGTTCTGCGCGACGATGTTGGGTTCGGAGAGAATCTCCACCACGTTCTTCTGGATCAGGGCCTCGACGGTCGCACCCACATTCGATCCCGGGATGAGGGCCAGGAGGTTCAACTCACTGGGGAAGGTCGTGGTAATGGTGCCCGACGTACTGGTGATGACCGGCGGCGAGAATTGCCCGGTGGATATTCCGCCGACTGTATTGAATGCGCCGGTGCTGAAGAGATTGATGCCGAGTTGTTTCTCCTTGCTGCGGTCGACACTGGCGAAGCGCACCTTGAGCAGGATCTGCGGGTCGCCGGGAGGAACATCGACGTAGAGGAGATTTAGAACTTTGCCGGCAGTTGAAGCAATTTTAGCCGCGCGATCGGAGCTGGCAAGATCCTTGACTGTGCCGCGAAGAAAGATCACACCGTTTTCGGAACTGACCTTGATGGATTGCCCGGGAAACTCGGAGCGGAGTTCGCGGCGCACGGCTTCAATGCTTTCGCTGGTGGCGGTAACGCTGGCGCGAACCGATACGTTGAAGAACTGGCGCCCGCCGGCGGTGTCCCAGATAATCAGGCTGGTTTCGCCGGGAGCTTTGCCGTCCACCATGATCTCGGTGGGGCTGATGGCGTCGGCTTCGGCCACGTCACCCAGGCCGATGGCCACGCGCGCCACGGGCCGTGCCGTATCCACCAGCACGGATTTGCCCACGGCGACAGAAAGTTCATTGGCCGAATCCTGACTGGGTGTAGCAGGCGCTCCGGCTTGAGCCTGCAGATTCTCAACAGCGCAGACCACGATCGCCAGCGCGCTCAAACAAATTATGGTGATGTAAGCCTTCGCTCTCACTGTTTTGCCTCGGGTGTGCCAAAATTTTCTTCGCTGCGCTTCGAGCCGTTGATGATCTCGATGGAAAACGGCTTCGGCTTGGCTACTGGCTTGGGAGCTTTGACTTCCACCGGCTTGGGCTTCGGGCCGCCTTCAAAAAGGTTGGCCATGGCGGTGGTCGGAACCTGCGCCACGGCCGTGTCCAGCGGGTTGCGCAAAACCAGCTGAATTCGGGTCTGGCCGGTGGTTGCCAGGCTGAGGGTTTCGGCTTGCTCCGGATTAACCAGAAGGTTGACGACCTGAACCTGCTGCGGCTTTCCCTCGGCGTCCTTCTGAATATCCGTGCCCGCGGAGAGCACCGCGATGTTTTGCAGAATCGTCTTCACTTCGGTGCCTTCGTTGGCGGCCGCTTGATTGCCGGGAGGAATGCCGGAGACGAGCACATCGACGTGCATTCCCGGAGTGACGAATCCGGCTACGCCCACCACCTCGTCCACTCTGACTGCGCAGGCTCGCATGCCCGTCGGAATGGTCGCTGCCAATCCTCCGCCGGAGCCAGGAGCGGCCAAACGGCTATCCAGGATCGGTTCGCCCTGATAGAGGTCGGAGATCACGCCGCGGCCGATGGCAGTCTTGGGATCGAGGATCGCGCCCTTGGGCGGCGTGCCTGCGATATCGGCGGTGGTGAGATTAGCTGCGGTGAGCACCGTGCCCAGCTTGATGTCTGTGGCAGCCGCGACCACTCGCGTTGTCGCCACCTGGTGCGGGGCGCCGATGCGGCTGCCCAGAAGGCGCCAGATCAGGTAAGTGCATCCGCTGGCGATGACGAATGCGGCGAGAAGGATGGCGACGAGTCTTCGGTTCATTTGGGGGACCTGCTTGAGCCGGCTATTCGCCAGACCCACATTTCCGGTTTTCCTGTTGCAAACGTCGGGCCAAACGCTGTGCCAAGCAACACGAATTTCAAATTCTTCCCGCGCGTTGTTCAACAGCTATGCGTTTGACGGGTGTGAACGCGTGTTCAGTGTATTCCCTAAACGGTGTGCGGACTGCGCACAAAAGCCCTTAATTGAACCCGAGGTATCAAGAGAGCTATTGAAGAGCGATGCTCCTATTTTGGGAAACTTAGACATGATTATAATGGTGATTCATGAAGACTGCCATGCTTTTTTGTAGCGAAGTACACCGGAATGGCCCTGCAATCGCTATGTCGAGAGCGAGTGCGCGGCAGATGCGAGCATAATCGTGGTCTCAGGATGAGAAAAGGGCGAGATTCAGCTCTCTGAATGAGAACGGCATGAGAAGTTAGTTCAATCCACGCAGCACAATTCCGAACAAGGGAGAGAATTCGACCCCTATGAGTTCCTCTGCTACCATTTCGCTCTTTTCTTCGGAGAAGCCGCTTTCGAACCAGCGGCCGACGTCGTTCCTGATCTCGATTCTGGCGCATGGAGTCGTGATCGGCGTGGTGTCGACGGGGTTTATGCTGCGTCCGCGGATTATCGAACCGCCTCTCAGGGAGCGCTATGCGCTGCGGCATCTCGACCTGCACATGCCCATGCCGCAGAACACTCCGAACAGCGACGAAAGCAAACTTTATCCGAATCCGAAGCCGACCCCGCAGCCGGCGCCTCATGCGCCGCAGCCTGAACTAAGCGAAGCGGCGCGGCCGGCGGTGGCGCGCCAGGTGGCGCAAGCGATGCCGACACATCAAACGCTGCTGCAGCCCAAGCTTCCGCGCCGCGTGCTGGTGGAGAAGACTCCGGTTCCCACCGTGGTGCTTTGGTCGGCGGATACGAACATGGCAAAGATTATCGTGCCGCCGCGGCCGCAAAAGATTGTCTCAGCCCAGGTGCAGCCTTCGGTCAATGCTCCCAATGAGGAGGCAAACCTGGCGGACATCGGCATTTCGTCGGCCGATATCGCGACCAAACAGCCGGTACTTGCGAGCACAACTTCGCCGGTAGTGGTGCTGGCCAAGGATCCGACGCAGGCGCCGGCGCAGACCACATCGAACAGCACGGCGCAGCCCACTCCGGCGTCTATCGTCTCGCTCTCCGATCTTCGCGCGGAGGGCACGGTGGTGTTGCCGCCCGCGAATCAAAGTGCATCGGGCAATTCTTCCGGCCTGCTGGCGCCGGGCAGTCCCGAGGACCTGGCCAAGCCGGACGCAAACGGAACGGGGCAGGGAACGGCGGTTGCGAACAACAAGCCTTCGAGTGCGAGAGATTCGGGAAACCCGAATTCAAATGGATCGGGCGCGGCGACCAATTCGACGAATAGCCTGCCGGCCTCAGGCAACTTCACTTCGGCCGCAAGGTTTGCGCTTCCCAAGGATGGGCAATTCGGCGTGGTGGTGGTGGGAACGTCGCTGGATGAGCTGTATCCCGAAGCCGCGGAGCTGTGGAGCGGAAGGCTGGCCTATACGGTCTATCTACACGTCGGGCTGAAGAAGAGCTGGATTCTGCAGTACGCATTGCCGGCGGATGCCGAAGTGGCCGCGGGCGGGAACGCCGCTCATGTCGCGGCGCCGTGGCCGTACACCATTGTGCGGCCTAACATCGCTCCCGGCGGGATCAATGCCGACGCGCTCATGATTCATGGATTTATCAACAAGGCGGGGCGATTCGTATCTCTGGTTGTGGCCTTTCCGGCGCAGTTCCAGCAAGCCGATTTTGTGCTCAGCTCGCTCGAGCAATGGGAGTTCAGGCCGGCGGCGCAGGCCGGACAGCCGACCGCGGTGGAGGTATTGCTGATTATTCCGGATGAAGAAGACGAATAAGTCACAAGACTCAGCGCGGGAAGAGCGGCGCCGTCCCGATGACCGGGCAAGAGGCATCCTGCGCAAGGTATTATCGTCCGCGATCTATGTTGCGATCATTTTCACGGCTAGCTTTGGGATTGCGTTGCTCTGGGATTGGATGGAGACTGCAACGGGTTTGAGCCTTTCATTGAGACAGATCAAGGAGGCGGCAGGCTGGGGGATCACCTTCGCAATTGGATTCAGTCTCGGCGAGCTTTGGCGCCAACGCTCCACGTTAGGAAATTGATGCCCCGTGACTCAGGCACGAAACTCATACGGATTACAAGTGCGGAAGCTGGTAGCGCAGGATCTGCTATAAGGATTTTTTCGGCAAGAGTGCGCCGCTTATTGAATAATGTACGCTTCCGACGAGGCGTTCATGGTGATGGAATGCGATGGCACGAACGGCAAGTTGATAGGAAATACGTATTGAATTGACACTTTCACGCGGCTGGTCTGCGGATTCTCGTTGCCATCGGGATAAGTGGTGTTCACCGTCACTGTTCCGCCGCCCAGATTCGGCCAGCCAAGGTCCGCAACATATGAGTTGACTTGCGATGCGGTAACTTCACACGATGAGTTGCCGCTGGTGGTGCAGCTTGAGCCGCGCACCATGGCGTAGCGCGTGCCTTCGCGCGCGCTCTCCGAGATCATGTCGTAGCTGTAGTAGGCGAGAGTTGCTTCAGCCATGCAGAAGATAAATGTAAGCAGGACCGTCGAGGAGATCGCGAACTCCACCAGCGACTGGCCTTCGTCGTCGCGCACCATCGCGGCGACCATCGCAGCGATCCGGCGGCTCCGCACAAAGCGTGGGCGCACCGTTCCGAAGAATGCCGCCACGGGGCTTGGCACTTTGTCGAGTTTGCGGGCCGGCTTTTGTTCGACGCTCACGGCTACTCCTCCACTTCCATCACCGATGTTCCGCTCAGGGTGAGCGTTCTTGGCAGCACCGCGATATGCACTGGCAGATTGACGGACGCGCTGGTCGCCACCTGAATCATTTCCAGGTTATGGTTGGTTTGGCCGGCGGGGCAGGCAGTATTGGCGGCGGCTTGAGTGGTATATTGCGTGCCCGTCATGGCTTCGGAGCAGACATAGTAAATAGTCGGCGTGACGGTGAGATTGGAGCCGAAGTCGGATGCCTCATTCTGCGCCGCCGTCTGGATTCCGGAAGTATCCGAGGCGAAAGTCGAACTCATCATGCCGTACAAGGCGCCGGCGTGCGCGGCGTTTGCCACTTCGATGGAGTGGTGAACCAGCACCGAGGTTTCATAGGTGCCGAGCAGCAGCGGTGTTCCGAAGAACGACATCGCCATGGCCAACTCCAGCGTGGCATTGCCGGCGTTAGCGCGCAACGCGCCCAAAACCGCCAGGATGCGCGGCCGCAAGACATGAAAACGGCATGAACGGGTTACGGGCATCGTCGTATTACCTCACTGTGTGAGCTTTGCAACCGAAAGATTGAGGGTTCCCAGGTTTGCAATCGGAGTGCTGATGAGTGTTCCGCCGCCGGCCATGGTGAGAGATTGCGCGACAATCTCAGCGGTGATGGTTGTACCGGTTCCATTGGCCAGATCGACCACCGCTCCGGGAGCAAAGATCGCACCGTTGAATGTAGTGTTGGATCCGCCCTGGACATTCAGCGTTGCCGTATCGGAGGAGGGCTGGTAGACAAGAATTCCGCTATAAGTTCCGCTGCTCTGAGCGGTAAGGTTGACATTGGCGCCGTTATCGATCACCAGGCTGGCACCGTTGACCAGATAGAAGAAGACGCCGTTCCCGCCGGTGTTGGAGGCGTTATTGGCGCCGCTTTCGAAGTGCAACTCTCCGCCAGTGATGATATAAGTGCCGGGGTTGACGTTGACCTTGTCGCCGTTTGCGCCCAATGTCAGCGCATTATAACAGATCACGTTGCCGGTTTGCGTGGTCCCGTTGCCGGAGCCCGGCCCTACGCTGTAGGACGAGCCGCCGTTGCCATAGCTACTTAATGGGTCTGCCGTGCACTGGGACGAGTTATAAGTCGGCGCCGCCGGCATGGTTGGGCTGCAGGTGGTCTGTACATTGGTGATCACTTTGGTGGAGGAAAGGCTGCCGCCGTTGTTGACGTTGGCGGACGCGGTCCAGGTGGACGAAGCGATGCCCAGGGTGAGGGCGTTCAGATCGGCGCTGCCCACTATCCCCGCGGCGTTGCTGCTGGTCGAGTCGTCTGTGATTCCGCAGGTGGTCGCCTGGATCTTCGAGTCGTTGCTCATGTTCAGATCCATCCCCGTGGGATCTTCAAGGCAGATGCAAGTGGGGCTCTGCTGTCCGCCACCGGCAATGGCCTGCGCCGACACCTCTACCGTGGCCATTTTCGCAAATGCACCGAAGAAAGTGGGGATCGGTTTGGAAACCACCACCTGAACGTAACTCGAACCGGCAAAATTTCCTGAAGATGGCGTGGACAAGGTGACCACCGCGGGGTTGGTTGCCAGCGTGGGGTCAAAGCCGTTCAGCTTGGCCATGGCATTGGCCGCGGATTGCTCGTTTCCGGAGTCGCCGGCCTGAGCCTCTTCCGCGGCGGCAATCGCTGCCGCGTCGGCTGCCGACTGGGCCATTCTCTTCTCGTGGAACAGGTAGCCCACGTCAAGCCCAATGGCCACGAATCCAAGGCAGCAAAGCCCGCCAAACATCGCCAGCAGCGCTGTCGACTGTCCGCGTTCATCCTGAATGCATCTGAGGGTCCTGGAGAGCAAAGTCGTAGCCTCCCTCTTTAGTCGCACCCGTGACTCTTTAGTTGAATTCTCAGCCCGCAAGCGTAACTTGAGAAGATTACTTCAGTGGGAGTAACGTTACTATCCGGAAGAAGCAGAGAGGATGGGCGGGGATATTGCGGAGAGCGAAGTTGCTTTGCAGGCGGAAGGTAGAGTCGATGGAAGGGAATCTCTGAACGAGGATTTAGTTTGCCGCCGGAATCCGTCCGGGACTAAAGCCCCGACCCTCCGCCGGAGGCTCTGCATCAATCAAATGCGGGAGTTTTGCGGCCTCGCGATGCGCGGCAAAAGAGCGCTTCTGAGCAGGGCGCCGTCGGTGGGAAGAGCGAATGCGAAAACGCCGCGGAGAGATTCGTGTAATCGGAATCATTCCGCGGCGCATTTTTCGTCCCATGGGACGGCGATAGTTGATGGCTAACTTGTACCGTTAGGAATCAGCCGCGCGTTGGACAGGCTGCTGGCGATCTCCTGAAAAATCGCGGAAAGGCTGGTATCGAGCGAGCCGGTCCCGACGCAGCTCGTGTCGATGCCTGATCCGCTCTGGTCGTAATCGGAGTAGAAATACGCGGAGCTCGAGGCCATATCTTTCAGCGTCTGGCACGGGGCTATCCCTGAATAAGTGCCCGATGTGTCCGTAGTGCATCCGGTTGATTCGGCGCCGTATGCGACCGTATAGACTCGTGTTCCAGCAGTGGCGGCGGCTTTGGCCGCGGTGATGGCTTGTCCGCACTCGTCTACCCAGGAAGGGTAGGAGCCGTTACTGGTGGCGCCGCTCGGGGCTGGGGTCGGACAGCTCGTCGATGTCGCGCCCATTTCCTCGCAACTTGCTGTGGCGTCGCCGTCGCTGACCAGCACGATCGCATTGAGCGAGCCGGGGTGAGCCTTCTGCTCAGCGACGAGCGCGGCCTGCGCGGCATAAATGGCACCGGCGTAGTAAGTTCCCAGGCCGCCCGGCGCGCCCATTGCGGTGCAGCCGCTCTTTCCTCCGATCGCCTCGACGAGATACGAGCTGGGATTCAGCGCCGTGGCTCCATTCGTGGTCTTGTAATCGGTGGAGAATCCGACGACCTGATAAGTCGCGTTATAGGCGCCCTTCGTCGTGGTAGGCGAAGGGGTCGGGTTAATCAGGATTCCGGACGCCGGCGGCGCATAGGTGGTATCGCTGGTCAGCGGGTATTGATAGCCGCCATAACTTTGGGAAGAAGAATCCACCGGAGGAATCGACGGGTTCGTTCCGGAGCAGTTGAAGTCGTCGTCAATGGGGTTGGTGCCGTTCGTTTCCACGACCGGGAAGGTATACAGTGCGACCCGGTTCAGAGGGTTGGGATAGTTGCCGGATGCCGGAATTGCGGTCGCCGCGGTTTGGGTGTCGGAGCCGCCGCACCCTGCGGTGGCGGAGCAGGGGTAAAGATTTGAGTCCAGCAGGAACGCCTGCACACCTTGGAGAGAACAGGCAAGTCTGGTCTGGCTGCTGCACTCGCTGCTGCTGTCGATGGTAGTCATCGACTCCGTGGTATCGACGATGATAACGATATTCCAGGGAGCCGAGCCGTTCATCGCGGCCGTAGCGGTCGTCGAGATCGGGATTGAGTTAATTCCGAAGAGCCGCGCAAAGTACGTAGGTACGCTGAAGGACTCGGTGACCTTGAGAACATTGACTCCGGAGGAACCTACACAGGGCAGGCCCCAGCTCTCAGCCGTGGTGGAACAGTAGGTCGTAGCTGTCACACTGACGTTTTTCATCCAGTTGTAGGCGTTGGAGTCGCCGCTTGCCGCGCTGTAATTCGCGGCGACGGTCGTAGCGGTGGAATTCGGTAGCTGCTGCGCGCCGGCCAGAGCCGCAGCATCCGTGGACGATTGGAGCTCGCGGTAATTGACAAAGGCGCGGCCGAAATCGATCGACAGGGCCCCCACGCCCATCAGCGACAACATCATGAATGTCATGATTGGAAGCGCCTGACCGCGCTGCTCGCGCAGGAAGCTGCCAAACGATGCGCGGCGCCTAGCTTTATATTGATAGTCTTTCATTGAATAATCTCCGTGGTTTGCGCTTTAAGCGATATGGTGCTCCAGCCGAGGCTGTAAATCCCGAGATGAACAGGGTACGACGCCTGTACGCTCACGTTTTCGCCTTGCGAGGCGGATGTGAGGGCGAGCGAGGTGCAAGATGTCCCGGTGTGGGCGGTCCCGTTGATGGTGTAAGTGAATGTCAGATTCGATGGGGCAAGATTCGGCGCGGCCGCTTCAAAGTAAGTCGTTCCTGTGTTGCAGGGATCGGCAGCTAACGCAGTGACCCCTCGGCTTATTGAAATCTGTCGCGCGGCGATGTCGGTCGCGTTGGTGAGCTGGATGTATTCGGCCAGTCCGATTCCGAGGTAGAAGATGCCGGTCATGATGGCCATCATCATGGGGAGCACCATGGCGAATTCGACCAGCGGACCACCGTCCTCACTTCTCAACAATCGTGCGCAGTTCGAACCACGCCCAAATCCAGCAACGCGTGAGAGCGTCGATCTCTCCGCCAGAGTTCCCCGACGGCTGCTAAGAAAGTTCATGGGACGATTCCTTCCATTGATTCTCAAATAGACAATCGCCAATTTACCATTCCTCATCAGTGTGAAGCGCCATCGGAATGGTACCCAAGTAACGTAGTTACCGGTGGTTGTCGATTCGCTGGAAGTTAGTGCTTACGCCTCTTCAGCCCTTGCAGGAACTTCTCCAGTGTCTTTCTGCCCGCGCAGTCGCCGCGGCGAGTGCGCC
Organism: Occallatibacter sp.; assembly: GCA_049676965.1. Classification (GTDB taxonomy): domain Bacteria; phylum Acidobacteriota; class Terriglobia; order Terriglobales; family Acidobacteriaceae; genus Telmatobacter. Next base: position 2,992 of record JBAUBR010000360.1, on the reverse strand, counting down.
TTGGGCAGGATGAACTTCAGGGCGACGCTTCGTCCCAGCGCACCGCGCGGGACATGACCGTTCGACTACTTGATACAGCGCAACCGTGGCATTACGACGTTTGATGAACTCCATAAAGAAACAGGCTGTTGGGAAGCATTCGTGGAGTCGTGAAAGTCGCCGCGATCGCCGTGAAGATGTCATTCAAACTGCTGACCGTGTGCGAGCTATCCTGGCAAGTGCTGCCCGAGCCGCTTTGGTTGTAGTCGGAATAGAAGTACGACAGAGAGGAGGCGATGTTCTCCATCGTCATGCACGGGTTGAGTGTTGAAAGCGTGAAAGACTGGTTCTTACCGGTTGCGACAAGCGTGGTATCGGTCTCGCCAATATTCCACCCGCTGGCGCATCCCGAATCCTCCGAGCCGTAAGCGACCGAGTATACCCTGGTGCCCTGATTCGCAGCGTACTGGCCCGCCACGATCCCCTGCTGGCACTGATCCCACCAACTTGGATATACTCCCTTCCCATTCCCCTCGAGCGCGGAATATCCGAGAGTACTCGAAGAGCTGGTCGCCGGAGTGTAATAGGCAGGGACCGGATCGGAAGGACTGGTGCTGGTAGGCCCTACCTCGCTGCCGGCAGGACCCGACGGAAACTCATAAGCATCCGCGTACTGGTTGGTGCTATTGGCCGTTCCGTAGGCGCTGGAGTTATCCGAGTAGTAGCTGGCGTTCGCCTGGCCGTCACTCAGGAAGATGATCGCGTTGTTCCCTCCATACGCTGTCTGTGCGGCGTTAAGCGCGGACTGCGCTTCATAAATTGCGCTGGCAAAGTAGGTGTTGCCAAATCCGCTGCCGGAACCGGTTCCCCAGATGCCGAAGGTGTAGGTCAGGCAACCGGAGGTACTTCCATACCCAACTGCCTTGACAAGGTTGGAGCTGGAGTTCAGGCCGCCGGTACTGGAAGGCGAGTAATAATCGCTCAAAAACGGAGTGATCTGGTAGGTCGCCTCCCAGAGCTTACTATTGCTCGTTTGCTTATAGGTCATATACGTCGTGTTCGGTGCCCCAGACAAGGCTGCCCCCGGAACCGGCAAGGTGAACGGCGCGGCGATCGGCTGCGCGGAATAGTCCGTCCAGGTGGCGGGGGTACCGCTGCAATTGAGTTCGTCGCTAATCGAGTTGGTCGCGACACCGTTCTCCGACGTCAGTACATTTGGAAACGTGAACAGGCTCACTCTGAAATTAGCGGTTGAGCCGCTGCAGGAAGAAAGACCGACAGGGCAAGGATTGACGGCTTGCAGCAGAGCCTGGGTGCCGGTCAATGCGCATTGGAACTCCGTGAGGCTGTTGCAGTTGGTGTCCGTGGTGGCCATCGATCCCGTCGAGTCGATGATGATGGCAACATTCCATGGCTGCGATACGCCCTGCATCGACGCAGTCGCGGTTGCCGAGACGGTCATGGTTTTGGAGCCCCAGAAGATGGGCATGATGTAGTTGCGCACGGTGGTGGACTCGGTAACCTGCACCGCGTTCTTCGTCGTGCTGCTCGAACACGTCTGTCCACTCGGCAACAGCGTATTCACGCACCCCTCGTAAACCGTCGTCGTGACGGTTCCCAATCCGGAGGCGTTGTTATCGCCGCTCGTGCCGCTGTACTTGGTTGCGTAGGCGTAAGCGTCGTCGGTCGAACCGGTGTTGTACACGTTCCCCGCCGCCGCCAGCGCGGCGGCATTGGCATAATTCTGGAGCTGACCCTTAGCCAGGTAGGCGCGGCCGACATCCGTAACCAGCCCTGTGATGCCGAGGAAGCTCAACGTCACAATTGCCACCCAGGGCAGAAGTATCTGGCCGCTCTCGTCTTTGACCGCACAGCGGATAAATGACAGATTAATATTTTTCATCGAGCTTGCCTCCATCTTTCGCAGATTAATATTCATATTCCGTAACTTTGGCGGAGAGTTGACACCCGCCCAGCTTGAGCCCATATACAAGTAGTGAGCAGGGATATGTTGTTGAAACCGTCACCGGCTCTCCCTGCGCGGCGCTTAGATTTGTTAGCTGGCTGGCGCACGTGGACGCCGTAACGGGAGTGCCGCCATCGATGCTGATCGAAAGACCGATGCTCGATGGTTTGAGGTTCGGCGCCGCTGTTTCGATGGCGCTCAAAGTGTTGGCGCAAGGATCCGTCGCGGTGGTGCGGATTTGCTGCAGATACTGTGCGCCCGCGCCGGTGGCCTGAGTCAGGACGAGCGCGTTATAGATTGCCACTCCAAACGTAAAGATACCCGTCAGGCAGACCATCATCATGGGCAACACGAATGCGAACTCAATGATGGGTCCGCCCTCTTCGGATCTCAGCAGCCGCGCGCAACTCCGCACACTTCCGGAGCGGCCTTCGATGCCTGCTTCCGGCAGCGTCGCCGATTGCTTCGATCCCTTGGCGGTGATCCCGTGACGTGCAAACTTCAAAATGCTCATGGGAGAATTCCTTTCACATATTCTCGTATGAAGGATCGGAAAAGCACCATTCCTCAATTGTGCTAAGGCCTACCGGACGAGTACCCAGGTAACGTAGTTACCTGCGATTGGCGTTTTCCCGTACAGTCGGTGGACCTATTTGCGCATCCAATCGGCGATTTCCTCCGCGCCGGGCGGAGAAAATTCGTCATCTTCACTGCGTTTTCACATTTGGATTAGAAACGCATTAGTGCTTGCGCCCTCTCAGCCCTTGCAGGAACTTCTCCAATGTCTTTCGATCGACTCCGTCGCCGCGCCGCGGATCCTGCGCCTTGGGCAGGATGAACTGCAGGCCGACTCCGTCTTCGCCCCAGCGCACCGCCCGGGACATGACCGCAATGGAACGCTCGGACACCTCTTCTCCGTCGTCGGTTCGCTGCAACGTCATGAGCACCAGAGTGCCCGGATACCAGCGCTCCTCGGTCACAACATACAAACCGGTGGAGCTGATGTCGCGGATGTTATGGGCCTGCGGCGCGGCGCCGGTCCAGTAA
>JBAUBR010000359.1:0-26481 GCA_049676965.1 Occallatibacter sp. | reverse complement strand
TATACCGGCCAGCAAGCCCGATTCAAAGCTGTACGGGCCGAGTTTTCGTTCTGACCAATGGATTTCTCGTTCAGGCAGTTAACTGCCGACCGGGCTGAAAACGGCCGGTTACACCACAGGCTGTTAGACGCAACCGCCGTGCCCGATTGGTGGCTTGAGAATGCGGGGGAAGAGTCGGTGACGTTGCCGCGCATCACGCAGCGAAAGGGAAAATCCGCGGTACGCCCTCCACTCCCACTCTTCGAAGACGTAGAAAAGCCAGGAGATTTTGTTGCAGCACTGATGGCATCCGAAGTATTCGCGCAACAGATGGAAGTATTCGGCGGTAGGCTGAAGTGTGAACAAGTGGAACAAGCGCTGCGTGTGCTCACTGAGCGAAATGGTGTGCAAATGAAGCCGGCACTAGCGCAGCGATTGGCGATTCCTCCGATTAGAGTCGACGGATTACTGGCGTCCCTTCAGAGGATTTTAAATGTCGACGGGTACCCTGTACTCATCATAGATTCATCCCAAACCGTACGCTTGAATATGACGCTATTGAAAGAGCAGTTTGCGCTGACCGAGGTTGCAAGACCATGACGGTGAGTAGACAGCGAAGAAGAGAGACTATCGATGCACTACGAGCGGGCACAGTTCCACGCCGCGGCTTGGACCTTCTTGCGGTTGGCATGGATCGATTTGAATCCGCGATCGACGGAGAGTTAGAAACTTCACGCGCAGGCTCAGGTGTCCTAAAGGCAGTCCGTGGCGAATATGGGAGTGGGAAGACTTTTTTTGCACGGTGGTTGCAGGAGCGCGCTAAACGCATTGGGTTCGCAGTCTCTGAAGTGCAGATCAGCGAAACTGAGACTCCGCTCCATCGCCTGGAAACCGTCTATCGCCGACTGATGGAGCGTCTCTCGACTGCGGACCAGGATCAAGGCGCCTTCCGTAGCATCGTCGACTCTTGGTTCTTCGCGCTAGAGGAAGATGTTCTGGCTCAAGCAGGCGATCATGCCCCGGATCAGGCTGAACTCTTGGAAAAGACTTCTGAGTTAATGGAAAAACGCCTCACTTCGATCACGCAGATCGCACCGGCATTTAGTGCGACCCTCCGGGGGTATCGTGCTGCAATGGCGGCGGGCGACAACGCTACCGCGGAAGCCTTACTTGCGTGGGTCTCCGGACAGCCGAACGTCGCAGCAGCCGCGAAACGGGTTGCCGGAATAAAGGGCGAGGTGGACCACTTCGGTGCGCTCTGTTTCCTGCAAGGGCTTCTTGTAATGCTCAGGGATAGTGGCTTCTCTGGCCTCGTGGTTGTGTTGGATGAAGTGGAGACGCTGCAGCGGGTCCGTGGTGACGTGAGGGAAAAGGCACTCAACGCTCTGAGACAACTAATTGATGAAGTCCATAGTGGTCGTTTTCCTGGCCTATATCTGCTGATCACAGGTACGCCGGCATTTTTTGATGGCCCGCAAGGAATTCAGAAGCTGCCTCCGCTTGCCCAGCGGTTGCATGTTGATTTCGGAGCAGAACCACGGTTTGACAATCCTCGTGCGGTGCAGGTTCGACTAAGGAACTTCGATCTGCCGGCGTTGGTTGAAGTCGGTTGTCGAGTCCGCGATCTTTTTGCCGATGGCAGTGACTCCGGGGATCGAGTACGCAAATTGGCCGATGACGCATACGTAAACGATTTGGCGCGCGCACTCACCGGCAGACTCGGCGGTAAAGTGGGACTGGCTCCCCGACTCTTCTTGAAGAAACTTGTTGGAGAGGTTCTTGATCGCATCGAGTTTTTTTCTGATTTCGACCCGCGGCGAAACTATGAATTGACGCTTTCCGGTGCCGACATGAGCCTGGACGAACGGGAAGCCGCCGGTGTGGATGACATTGAGCTGAGTTTGTGAGCGCATTCGACAAGCTACATCCCTCGGTCCAGCATCATGTGGTCAATTCGCTGGAATGGAGATCGCTGCGACCACTTCAGGAGCGCGCGATCGATCCAGTGCTCTCAGGAAAGAACTGCCTGTTGCTCGCGCCAACCGCCGGGGGCAAAACAGAGGCAGCAGTTCTTCCAATCTTGTCTCGAATGCTGTCAGAGGATTGGCGCGGGCTTTCTGTTCTGTATGTGTGCCCAATTCGCGCACTGTTGAACAACCTGGAACATCGGCTCTCCTTCTATGCTGGGCTCGTCGGCCGGACGTGCGGTCTCTGGCACGGAGATGTGGCTCAAGCGGCGAAATCCAAGACCCTCTCAGAGCCCCCAGACATCCTTTTGACCACGCCGGAGAGCCTGGAAGCGCTATTGATTTCTCGGCGAACGGATCGGTTCTTCTTCTTCGGATCGGTGCGCTCGATTATCGTTGACGAAATCCATGCGTTCGCGGGAGATGACCGAGGATGGCATCTCCTTGCCGTCCTGGAACGCATTCGCCATATTGCCAAACGAGACATGCAACGCATTGGATTGTCGGCAACGATCGGGAATCCCGAGGAGCTTCTGCACTGGCTCACGGGCAGTTCAAGTCGAGAATCCATCATCGTGGCGCCTCCTGCTGCTCCGCCAGCAGAGGCTGACGTCGTTATCGATTTTGTTGGTAACCTCCAGAATGCTGCCAAAGTCCTGAAGATTCTTCATAGGGGTGAAAAGCGGCTAGTGTTCTGTGACAGCCGTGCCCGGACGGAAGAACTGGCCACCCTACTGCGATCTGAAGGTGTTCCGACGTTTGTCTCCCACAGTTCGTTAAGCGCGGAGCAGCGCCGCGACGCAGAAACAGCGTTTCGTGAAGCACGAGACTGCGTGATTGTAGCCACAAGCACATTGGAGTTGGGAATCGACGTCGGGGACTTAGACCATGTCATCCAGCTGGACGCTCCGGGGACTGTGTCATCGTTTCTTCAAAGACTCGGGAGAACAGGCCGGCGAACAAGTACGCGGCGCAACTGCCTCTTCCTTGCAACCTCGCGGGCGGCCCTCTTGCAAGCAAGTGCCCTCGTTATGCTTTGGCATGAGGGATGTGTTGAGCCATTGGCTCCGCCTCCGCAGCCATTTCATGTCGTCGCACATCAGTTGATGACCTTGGTGCTACAGCAAGGTGGAATCGGGCGGAATGCATGGAGGGAATGGCTGCTGAGTCTCCTTGCCCCCATGCAACTGACCGAAGTCGATGTAGAGGGCGTACTAGCCTACATGTTGTCGCAACAAATATTGGTGCAAGATGGCGGAATTCTTGGGATTGGACCGGAGGGCGAGCGGCTCTATGGAGGCAAGAACTTCATGGAGCTGCTGTCTGTCTTCGACACCCCGCCCGTTTTTACAGTGTTCTCAGGTCCGCGGAACCTAGGTAGTGTGCATCCTCTATCCTTTAAGCGGTCAGACGGCGAGCCCGCGGTCCTTTCGCTTGGCGGACGGGCTTGGCAGGTAACGGACCTCGACTTCAAACATAGGACGGCTTATGTGGTGCCGTCCGAATACATCGGCCGCTCTCACTGGCTTGGCGAGAGTCAGCCTCTCAGCTACGAGATGTGTCAGGCCGTCCGGAGAATACTTCTCGGTGGTGGCTCCAAGGGGGAGTGGTCCAAACGGGCTGCCGCTGAGATTGATCAGGCTCGCGAAGAAGCTAACTGCGTAGCCCAGGACGCCCTAGTGGTCGAGGTTGAAAAAGAGAAAGGGCGAACGGTCTGGTGGACCTTCGCTGGATTGCTCGCAAATTCCCAGCTGGCTGACATGTTCACGCCCTGCGGGAGCAGGACGGATAACCTGTCGATCACGTTAAGCGAGACCGTTCCTCCGGTGACTTTTCGCAGGCAGCTTGAGGTGGCCTCCGCTGGAGTTGAACGATCTAGGTTAGACCAGGAAGACCTCGTGAAGTTTCAGGAGTGTGTGCCAGTAGAACTGCTCACTCAAATGCGGGAAAATCGATCTAGCGACATGCGGGCTGTTGATGCGTGCCGGCGCGCCAGTATGATTTTCCGAAAGCGTTGCGGCGTTCCCTCATAACTAATCGAGCCGAGAGCACTGGCTAATTCCTACTCAACTCTTGCATAGCCAGCAATTTGAATAGATATGCATTGATCTGCTCACTCGATTCTGGCAATGGCAAGAGGGCAAGGGCCACTGTTGAAGATTCAGACCCCGAGCTTGAGATTGGTTCTCTATGTGCAACACTCTAACTTGAGGCGCTGATGGCCGAACCAAAATTTGTGGCTGGTGTGGATGGCTGCCCGGGCGGCTGGGTCTGTTTTTTGGTCGATCTCCATTCTAGGGTAAGCGTTCGGAGTTCCTTTCAATTACCCACAAATCTGAACTGATTCTGGTTGGATAATGATGGATCGTATTCTGCCTCAAGTCAGGCACTTACGACCGACTGAGCGTACGTGGCGAACTGTTATCTATGAGGGAGCCGCGGCAGGTTCGGGTCACGAAACGTCGGGAGTTGTCGGATTCCGGGTCGGATGAATGGATAGAAAATGAAGTGGTGGGATGCGAGTTCGAGGATGCCCGCCACGGCAAGCGGCTTCGGCAGCTGCTGGAGCAGCTTTCAGGCAAGGTTGGTGCGACGACGCCCTGGGCATCTCAGGATTGGGCGAACACCAAGGCGGCTTATCGTTTCTTCGGCAATGATCGGATCAGCGAAGCCAATATCCTGGCCGGCCACTTCGCGTGCACACGGGAGAGATTCACTGCCAGGCACGGCTTTCCAATCCTTGTTCTGCACGACACAACGGAGCTTTCATTCAAGCGTGACGACGGACGGGCCGTGGGAATTCTTCAGAAGTTAGCTACGCGCTACGCCAGCCAGGGCCGGCCTCGATATCACACCAGTTGCGGCATATTGATGCATTCCAGTCTGGCGGTCACTCGCGATGGCTTGCCGCTGGGACTGGCGGCGATTAAGTTCTGGAACAGAGACAAGTTCCATGGAGCTAATGCGCTGAAGCGCCGGATCAATCCCACTCGCGTGCCGATTGAAAAGAAGGAGAGCATCCGCTGGTTGGAGAACCTGCGCCAATCCACCGAGTTGTTGAACGATCCTCATCGCTGCGTGCACATCGGGGATAGGGAGAGCGACATATACGAACTGTTCTGCCTTGCGCGGCAGCTGGGCACGCATTTTCTCGTGCGCACCTGCGTGGACCGCCTCGCAGGCGATGGCGAGCATACAGTTCGCGACGAGATGAGACAAGCCCCGGTTTTGGGATTGCACCGGGTTTAGGTGCGAAACAAGCGAGGTGGGTTCTCGACGGCAGTGCTCGAGATTCGCTATCGCCGGATGGTAGTCCGTCCTCCAATAGGTAAGCAGAAAGAGTACCCCGAGTTGGTCCTCACCGCCATCCACGCACAGGAAAGAGATGTGCCAAAAGGCCGCGACAAAATCGACTGGAAGCTGCTGACCGATTTGCTTGTGCAATCGCACAAGGACGCTGCGGAGAAGCTCGACTGGTACGCGCAGAGATGGAAGATTGAGACCTTCCACAAAATCCTGAAATCTGGGTGCAGAGCCGAAGAAGCGAAACTGCGAACCGCCGAGCGGCTCGCCAATCTCACCGCGATCCTCTGCATCGTGAGTTGGAGGATCTTCTGGATCACCATGCTAAATCGCACCGATCCCGAAGCCTCTCCCGACGACGCATTTACCCAGCTTGATCAGTATCTTCTGGACTAGCTGATATCGAACAGAACCGCCGCACCTCCAAAGCCATCTCTTGCCCACTATATCGTCAAACTCGCACGACTCGGAGGCTATCTCGCACGCTCCCATGATCCGCCACCCGGCAACACCGTGATCTGGAGAGGCCTATCCCGACTAACCGACATCGAACTCGGAATCATGATCGGCGCAAAACTTGTGGGTAATTGAAAGGAACTCCGAACGCTTACACAAAATCGGCAGCCAATGCAACGGCGGCGCGAGTCGGCGCACAATATCTTGGCGATCCGGCGCAAATCCCGCTCGCCGCTTGGCAACACGGAAGAATCTCTGGAAAATCGCGCAGCGCCAGTGCTAGGGTTGGCTGATCGAAGCCGATCGAGTGGTGAAACGATGGAGACTTCGGCCAACAAGATCACGCAGCTGCTGCAAAGCTGGAGCGATGGCGACGAGCACGCCATCGACAAGCTCATGCCGCTGGTCTACGACGAGCTGCACCGCATGGCGCGCCGCTATATGTCCGGTGAGAATCCGGGCCACGCGCTGCAGGCTACCGCCCTGGTCAATGAGGCCTACCTGCGGCTGGTCTACGCCTCGCAGGCGAACTGGCAGAACCGGGCTCATTTCTTCGCGGTATGCGCGCAGGTGATGCGGCGTATTCTCGTCGATCGGGCTCGCTCGCGCCAGGCGCAGAAGCGCGGCAGCGACATGCCCGTGCTCGATCTCAACGAGGCGCTCGCCGTTCTCGTGCAAACCAATACCGATCTGGTCGCCATCGACGACGCGCTGAAGGTGCTGGCGCTCGTGGACCCTCGTAAGAGCCAGATCGTGGAGCTGCGCTTCTTCGGCGGTTTGAACGTGGAGGAGACCACCGAAGTGGTAAAGGTCTCGCCGCAAACCGTGCATAGGGACCGGAAGGTGGCCAAGAGCCGGCTTCGTCGCGAGTTGAGCAGGGAGCAGTCGCATGGAAACCGAGCACTGGCAGAGAATTGAAGCCATCTTTCACGCCGCGCTGGCGCGAGATCGTGCCGGTTGGGAGGAGTTTGTCCGCCAGGAGTGCAGCGGCGACGAGTTGCTGCAGCAGGAGGTCCTATCACTTCTGGCTGAGTCGGACTCAGACGAAAGTTTTCTCGAAGATCCGGCGATGCGCATCGCTGCCAGGGCTCTTGCCGGCTCATCCAAAGCGGCAGGTTTGCTCCCCGCGTTCATCGGCCGCTATCGAATCATCCGTCTTGTTGGCGAGGGCGGCATGGGCGCGGTCTATGAAGCGGAACAGGAAGAGCCGCGACGCATCGTGGCTTTGAAGATGATCCGGCCGGGCCTGGCTACGCCGGAGAGATTGCGACGCTTTCGGCACGAATCCGAGGCCCTCGGGCGCCTGCAGCATCCCGGCATCGCCCAAATCTACGAAGCAAGCACCGCCGATGCCGGATTTGGTCCGCAGCCTTACTTTGCAATGGAATTGATTCGTGGCGAGCCGCTGGACCGATATGCCGAAACGCACCAGTTCAGTGTCCGGCAAAAGCTGGCTTTGATGGCAAAGATCTGCGAGGCGGTGCACCACGCGCATCAACGCGGGCTGATTCACCGCGACCTGAAGCCGGGCAACATCCTGGTCGATGAGGAGGGGCAGCCGAAGATCCTCGACTTCGGCGTGGCGCGCGTGACCGAAGACGACGCTCAGTTTACGCTGCAGACTGAAGTTGGGCAGATCATTGGAACCCTGGCTTATATGAGCCCCGAGCAGGTTCTGGGCGATTCGCTGGAGATCGATACGCGCAGCGATGTTTACTCGCTGGGTGTAATTCTCTACGAGCTTCTCGCCGGGCGGGCGCCTTACGCAACGAGCGGGCGGCAGATCCAAGACGCCCTGCACGCGATCCGGGAGACGGACCCGGCGCCCCTGGGCGCCGTGAACCGCGCTTTTCGTGGCGATATTGAGACGATTGTGGGTAAAGCTCTCGAGAAGGATAAGACGCGCCGCTATGCGTCGGCAGCAGCGCTGGCCGCCGACATCGAGCACTATCTGAACGATGAGCCAATCCTTGCCCGGCCGCCCAGCGCCACCTATCAATTCAGCAAGTTTGCGCGGCGACATCGCGTTGCCGTCGGAGCCGCAGCGGCCTTGGTGTTGATGCTTGCGGCTTTTTCAGTGGTTCAGGCCATCGCGCTGGTGCGCATCACGCGCGAGCGCGACCGCGCCACGCGCATAACCGACTTCATGACTGGCATGTTCAAGGTCTCCGATCCCAGCCAAGCACGCGGCAATAGCGTAACTGCCCGCGAGATTCTCGACAGGGCGTCGAGCGACATCGGCACCGGGCTGTCAAAGGATCCGGAGGTCCAGGCGCAGATGATGCAGGTGATGGCGACAACCTATCTGAATCTCGGCCTCTATCCTCGCGCTCGCGACCTTGCCCAGCAGGCTCTCGACGCGCGCAGGAAGATTTTGCCTCCGGACGATCCTGGTGTCCTTCAATCCATGACCCAGCTTGGCTGGATTCTCGATCGCGACGGGCATTATTCCGACGCGGAGAAGCTGGAGCGGCAGGCGCTCGAACAGGAGCGCCGCACTCTTGGCAATCAGGACCCGTTGACCATCGAATCCATCGATCATTTTTCGGTCATCCTCGAAGACCAAGGCGGAAACGTGGAAGCGGAGAAGCTGGCGCGCGAAGCTCTCGACGCAAGCACGCGCAGATTTGGAGGCGAGAGCTCGCAGACGCTGCTAGCGATGAACCATCTCGCGCGAGCGCTCTGGTACCAGGGTCGCTACGCCGAGGCCGAGCAGGAGTACCGGCAACTTGTGGAGATCGACCGCAGGGTTCTGGGTCCCGATCACCCGCAAACACTTTCCGCAATGAGCAGCCTGGGGGCAACGCTCTTCGCGGAGCACCGCTATGCTGAAGCGGAGCAGTTCGATCGCGCGGTCCTGGCCGTCCAACGGCGCGTACTGGGGGACAATCATCAGGCGACCGCTCTCACGCTTTCCAACCTTGCCGCCTGTGTCCACGCCCAAGGCCATTTGCAGGAGGCCGAGGAGCTTCATCGCGAAACTCTGGCCATTCGAATGCGAATTCTCGGGCCGGAACACGCAGAAACCCTGACGACCGAAACGAACCTGGCCGATGTGCTCTTCGGCGAAGGCCATTTCCAGGAGGCTGAGAAGTTGCAGCGCGATGCGATCGCAGTACAGACCCGCGAGTTTGGTCCGGACTATCGCGACACGGTGTGGTCACAATCCAATCTCGCCGGCATTCTCATTCGCGAAGGCCGTTACGCTGAAGCCGAGGCGATGGCGCGGAAAGCCTACGAATCCGAAGTTCGCACGCTGGGGCCGGACCATGATCAGACCGTTGACACGCTTCGGAACGTAGGTGAAGCAATGGCCTTCGAACATCGCTACCCGGAGGCGGTCAATCTCTTCCGCGACGCGATCAAGCAGGAAGACGAATCCGGCAAGCGGGGAAATCGCTGGCAGAACTGGTATGCCCTCGCCTGTGTTGCCACGGCGGCCAACCGCGCGGACGATGCAATCCAGTACCTTCATGAGGCCATCCGGCGCGGGTACAGCGACGCCGATGGATTAATGGGCGAATTCGATCTGAATGCACTTCACCAGAACCCACAATTCCGAGAATTAGTCGATTCGCTCCGGCATTCCGAAACGGCGAAGCGAACCGGAGCTTACGATCAATAGCAAAGATCGTACTGGCGAGTGCGAAGACAGCGCCGATATTCAGCGCTGCGAGATCGGGCTGACCGTCTTCTGTATCTGCCCCTGCCACATGAAACCGAACGAGGCTTGAAGAGCGGTTACGAATTTGTGTGGACAGAGTGCCGTCGCTCGATCAGGGTTCCGATGTCTCTCAACCACTTGTTTTCCTGCATCTGCTCCGACGGTTCAGCGTCGACTTGCTTGAGAACAGACTGCCCCACTTCTCATATTGAGGAGATTCTCTCCGTCCAGACGCAAACGACCTTCGACCCATTGATTCATTTGCCGGGGCTTCCGATGACCTTCACCCTCCATGGCCAGGCGATCCAGAAGGTTCTCCAGTGATAGACCTGATGACCTCAGGCGCGAAGCAAGATAGATCGATCGCCAGGCGGCTAGGATGCTGCAAGCTCCGCAGCCTGTTGGATGCTGTCCGGCGCTGGAGAGCGATAGAACCGTGTATGTGAGGCGCTCTCCGCGATTCGGGCGCAACCCTGGTGGAGATGGCAATCTCCTCGGCAGTTCTGATGATGATGCTGGTTGGCCTCATACAAGTGTGCCTTGCACTCTACGCCTATACTTCTGCGCGCTGTTGGAATGTCCCGAAGACCTGCGATCTGACGACTCCGATGATCTCGGTTCTGACAACATTGTCATCGATGACGCAGCACCGAGCGGTTTACCGTTGAAGTAGAGATCGGCGGCCTCTTGATTGATCACTCCCACGCGTCCCTGGCCAGGATTCTGATTCTCGGGGAACTTTTGCCCGGCGATCAATGGCATGTCGAGTGCGCTGAAATAGTTTGCTGAAACAACATTAGCGTTTAGCTCGATGCCCGCTACAGGGGGTGCAAGGGGGACGCTAACTTTGCGTCCCGGATCGGGCTCGGTGCGACTGGATGCTCTAAATAGTCGTAGTAAATGGTTGGGTGTCTTTGTTGTTTCGCGTCATTTGACTTTCTTTTGACAACACCGATGATCTCGATTGGCCGATCGGCGGTGTCCAGTATAACTACGCCTGCCGTCTGACTGCCGAAAATTTCTGCGGCTGCTTCCTCATCTACGATTCCCACCATGCGCCCTTGATCGTTTAACCCAAACATCCTTCCAACAACCGGTTGGTTGTCGAGCAATTCGAGGGAGTCGGGTGTAAGCCAGGCGATGTCCATAGCGACATTGCGATACTGTGAAGTTGAAGACTGGATTCTGAAAGTTCGCCACGTTGGTTGACTGCCCGGGAGCTGGGCAGTCCACGCCAAAGGTGACAGACTGGCCTCCGACCTTGCCCTCCGCTCAACTTCGCTGAAATAGTTGATGTCAACCTCAGGCCCCTCAGGCCGCACCTGTGCTTGTACGGTCAGAAGGATCGGATCGCCCAGGCGATGCCCCGCACTTGTTTCTGACGCCGAGTGAAGACCATCGGAGGAACTGGAATTCCCCAAAGGTATATACCGTTTTCGGAGGTCCCTCCATGATTTTGGTCATAACTTTCCAAACCCAATTCACCCCTGCCGAGAGTCTGACCTCCCCGCCAGTGATCTCGTAGTTCCCTTCCTCTCCTTGGCTTCGATTTCAAAGAGAAGGACGGATGGCCGCTCCGGAGTTCCAATACGAAAGAAGGTGCGATCCTCAGACCATTTGGCAACCAGTAGTGTCCATGTCCACATTCAGCTTGTCGGCGCCGGTGCAAGATGCACCGTAACGCCGGTGGAAAAAATCCGCCACCCACTGAGGGTGATCAATCGGTCCGATTCTGGATTCCGGATTCGGGGGAGGGCCGGACGTGCTCCGGGAAGAGACGTGGATGAAATCCTCGAACTGAAACGGCAGGGATTGAGTACTCGGCGAGTACCGAAATGTGCAGCGAAACAAAAGTGACCTGAAAGTGAACCGGCGAGATGCCTGTCGGTGACTTCAGCCCTGAAAAGGCCGACGTCGGCGGTTCAATCCCGTCCCCGGCCATCATGCCGGATGGAGGTCGCTAGGCAGTGAATCAGGCTGAAGGAAGGGTAGCGCGACTAAAAACGGGGTTCTGTCCGGATAGCCGGCGATACGTCCGGAACACTGTCCTGCGAAGCTCACGACGGCCAATCTCCCAAATTTAAGTCACCTTCTGCGGGACTTTTTTCGTAAACCTGGAAGTGCTGCGCAAGAACGCGGGCCCGGCCGAAGGGCTGAACACCTGATGGGCACGGTCACGCATCGCGGCGTGGCCGAAGGCCAGCGCAGCCCGTGGACCTCCGCCGCCAGCCTGATCGCGTAGTTCCTAGTCGATAGTGAATTTGGCGGAGGCAACGGCGCTCTCTGAGTATCCCGTTGCAATGGCGATGGCCTCGACAGTCTCGGACTTGGACACGGCGAATGCCTTGGTGTACTTTGCCGACGCCGTCGTTGGCATTTTCCCGTTCACGGTGTAGTAGATGGTCGCCCTCGCCGTCGCGTCCGTGATCTTGACGGTCTTGGCCGACTTCGACGTGCCGCCGTCGGGTGTGATGACCGGCGTAGCCGCGGCTTTCTCGAGCGTGTAGGCTGCCGAGGCCACCGTGCTCTCCGCGTATCCGGTTGCAATCGCAATGGCCTTGATGGTCTCGGCCGCGGATACCGTGATCGCCGCTGTGTACTTCTTCGAGGCAGCCGTCGGCGTGGCGCCATTGGTCGTGTAGTGGATCATTGCGTGCGGCGTCTCGTCGGCGATCTTTACGCTCTGGCCCTTGGGGACCTTGCCGGCGGCAGGCGAGAAGACCGGCTTCGCCGCCGGCTTTTCGATCACGTACCTGGCCGTGGCGACCGCGCTGTCGGCATATCCCGTGGCCACGGCGATGGCCTGGAGGGTCTCCGATGCCGGCACTTCGATGGGCTCTGTGTAGGTGGCGGATGAACTTGTCGGCGTGTCCTTGTCGGTGGTGTAGTGGATGACCGCGCCGGGCGTGGCATCTGTGATCTTCACTTTTTGGGCGGTGGAGTAAGTGCCCGCTCGCACGGAGAATACCGGCGTGGAGGCAGTTGCGACGATGGGCTCGACTTCGAACACGGTCCCGTCGCCGGAGCCTCCAGAGGAGGTTGTGCCGTAGAGATTCCCGGCGGCATCGCGCAGGAGTGTAGCGGAGCGGACGAGGTCGCCGTCGGTCGCAGTTCCGCCGAAGCTGTGCAGCACCGTCTCGGTCCATGGACCCGTCGTTACGGGGGTCAACTTGAAGGCTGTTCCTCCATCCGCGGTGCCGCCCGGAGCGTACTCGCCCCCAATCTCGGTCGCGCCGTATAAATTGCCCTTTCCATCGAAGACCACACCCGAGTATGGGTTTTGACCATCTGTGGTTGAAGTGCCGAAGCTGTAGAGAATCTTCTCCGTCCAGGTGCCTTCAACCGCGGGCGTCAACTCGAAGACCGTTCCGCCACCGGCATACAGGGCGCCGTAAGCGCCGCCCAACTGTGTCGTTCCATAGAGGTTGCCGCTGCCATCGAAGATCAGCCCGGCCTCGGGAAAGATGCCGTCCATGCTGTTCGCGCCGAAGCTGTGCAACACCTGCTCGTTCCAGTTTCCGCCCGCCACCTGGGTCAACTCGAAAACAGTTCCCGGGCCATGGGGAGACCCGCCCTCCGAGGTCGTGCCGTAGAGATTGCCGTTCCCATCGAAGATCAGCCCGGCCTCGGGGAAAGTGCCGTCCGTGCTGCTTGAGCTGAAGCTATGCAACACCTGCTCGGTCCATGTTCCGCCGGATTGGGGAGACACCTCAAAGACGGTACCGCTGCTGGAGTCACCGCCCTGTGAGGTTGTGCCGTAGAGATTGCCGTTGCCATCGAGGATCAGGCCCGCCTGGGGATAGTTCCCATCGTTGTCGATATTCTTAAAGCTATACAGCATCTGCTCTTTCCACGAGCCGTCGGGCTGTGGGGATAACTCGAAAACGGTGCCGCTCAGGTCGGTGCCGCCGTTGTCCGTGGTGCCATAGAGATTCCCCAGTTTGTCGAATATCACTCCGCCATAGGGGTTCTGGCCGTCCGAAACGGCATCGCCAAAGTTATAGAGGACCTTCTCCGTCCAGCCCCCGCCTGCCTCAGGAATCAGCTCGAAGACAGTCCCGTTAGAATGAGTGCCGCCTGTCACCGTAATGCCATACAGATTCCCTTTGCCATCGAAGATCAGTCCGCCGTACGGGCGGTCTCCGTCCATGCTGATGGCGCCGAAGGCATACAGCACCGTCTCCTGAGCTCGGGCCGCGCCCGCGCCTCCGGCCAGCAGGGCCACGGCGAGCATCGAACCAGTCAATCCAGGGTGCTTCATTGCAATCTCCTTCGAGAAGAACCTTTCCCGTTGCCGCTTAGTCAATGGTGAATTTTGCCGAGGCGACCGCGCTTTCTGAGTATCCCGTTGCAATGGCGATAGCCTCGACGGTCTCGGGCTTCGACACGGTGATCGCTCCCTTGTACTTCGTGGACGCCGTCGTGGGCGTTTCCCCGGTCACGGTGTAGTAGATGGTTGCCCCCGCCGTGGCGTCGGTAATCGTGACGGTCTTGGCCGACTTCGACGTGCCGCCGTCGGGTGTGATGACCGGCGTAGCCGCGGCCTTCTCGATCGTGTATGCTGCCGACGCCACCGCGCTCGCCGAGTCCCCCTTGCCAATGGCGATGGCCTTCAGGGTTTCAGTTTTCGACACCGTGATGGCGCCCGTGTACCTCTTCGACCCCGGGGTTGGCGTGACCCCGGTGGTGGTGTAGTAGATGATCGCGCCCGGTGTCGCATCGGTGATCTTCACCGATTGCGGCTTGGTATATTTCCCCGCCTTCAACGAAATCACCGGCTTGGCCGTCTTGATGATGTATGCAACCGAAGCGATGTTGCTCGCAGTGGAGGTGGGAGCCTTTGCAATCGCCTTCACCGTCGCAGTCTTGACCAGCTTGAATTCCGCAGCGTATTTGGTGGACGATGTGGTCGGCGTCGCTCCATCGATCGTGTAATAGATGATGGCGTGCGCGGTCGCGTCTGTAATCTTCACCGTCGCGTCGGTGAGAAACGTGCCCTTCGCGGGTGAGATCACCGGCGTATCGGCGGGTGGCTCGATGGTATAAACGGCCTCTGCGACCTTGCTCTGAACGTATCCCGGCCCATCGGCAATGGCCCTGATCGTTTCATTCTCCGAGACCTTGATCGGCCCGGAATAAACAGCCGAATCCGTGGTTGGAGTATCTCCATTGGTTGTGTAGTAGATCGGAACATCGGCCGCGGTATCCGTGATCTTGACCGTCAACGCCGAGGGATAAATGCCGCCGCCGGGGGAAAATGTGGGTGTCGCCAGCATTGACGGCGACGCAACCTCGAAGACGGTGCCCCAGCCGTAGAATCCTCCGTGCGTGGTGGTTCCGAAGAGATTACCGGAAGCGTCAACGAACAGCGAGGCGTTCGGATTGGACCCGTCATCCGGAAAAGCCGGGAAGCTGTGGAACACGCTCTCGGTCCATCCGCCGCCGGTCTTCGGCTTGAGCTGGATCAGGGTCCCACCGCTGCTCAGCCCGCCGTTGCTGCCTCCGTCGGTGGTGGCCAGATACAGATTTCCCACGGGATCGATCACCGGCCCGCCGGTCGGGTGAATGCCGTCGCCCATTCCGTCATTGATATTCAGGAAAGTGTGCAACTCTGTCTCGGTCCCGCCTTTCGCGCCAGGCGACAGTTCGAAGACGGATCCGAATGACTCCGCTCCGCCGCTGATGGAAGACCCGTAGAGATTCCCCGCAGTATCGAAGACCAGCGCGCCATCGGCTCCATCTTCGTACGGATCACCCGTGAAGTTGTACAGGATGTTCTCAGTCCATGTGATTCCGGATTGAGGAGGGGACAGCTCGTAGACAATGCCGCAGGAGCAACCGACGGACTTGGCTCCGCCATTGGCTGTGCCATAGAGATTGCCGGACTTGTCCCACAGCAGCGTTCCCTGCGGAGCTTGCCCGTCGTTATTGGTGTAGCCCTGGAAAGCATAGATCACGTTGAAAGTCCATGTGCCGTTCGCGCCGGGCGAGAGCTCGAAGACGTCTCCAGCGTTGTTCGGGCCGTCCTGCTCGACCGTTCCGTAGAGGTTGCCGTTCGCGTCGATCACCAGGCCGCCACTGGGGAAGGCGCCGTCGCTGCAGTCGCCAGAGCAGAAGTCATGGAGATCCGTCTCCGTCCAGGTGCCCTCCGCCTGAGGGGAGAGCTCAAAGGCCATGCCGCGCGTGTTTGCCCCGCCCTCGAGGGTTACGCCGTAGAGATTGCCGCTTTTATCGAAGACGAGCGTGGATTTGGGGTCGATGCCGTCGTTTTCGCCGCCGTTTGTGCCAAACGAGTAGAGAATCTTCTCCGTCCACGTGCCGTTGGCCTCGGGGGAAAGTTCGAAGACCGTTCCCTGCGTGTATTTGCCGCCAGACGCAGTGGTGCCGTAAATATTGCCTTTGGCATCCATGATCACGTCGCCTTCGGGCGAAGAGCCGTCGATCCCGTTCTGGTTGAAGCTCCAGATAATGGTGTCCTGCGCGGCGGCAACTGGTGCGCCTGCGGCAAGCAGGATCGCGGCGGTCGTTGAAACCAGAAATCGGGTAGATTTCATCTCACTCCTGAGTCCATTCGATCTCTATTGCGTATTCTTTGGACTAAAACAGTCATTTCTGTTTGATCTGGAATCTCAATCTTGAAAAACAGATTCCCGGCGATTTAAGGCACGGCGGTGCAAATCGCAAGACAAACGAGGCATTCTCAAGGGTGAAGCCGTGCGCCGCCGTCTGCACCAGGCTATTGGACGACGATGGAGTCCTTCACTTCGTGCGCTGGTTCGTAGTCGGCATTGCCCGCTTGATTCGCGGCGACGACCACGGTTCCTGTGCCAGTGATGCTCAGCGTGTTGCCGTGCAATTTAGCAGGGCCGGAGACAACACTGAACGCGACGCTTAGATGTGAACTTGACGTGGCGGAGAGCGTGATGGGCTTTGCAGGATAGGTCACCTTGCTCGGGGGCGCCTTGAAATCGATCTTCTGCGTAGCCTTGTCAACAACGATCTTGCGGGTTTCCGGCGTGGCGGCATCGTAGCTTGCATTGCCGGGCTGTTTCGCGGCCACTTCGACCGTTCCTGCGCCGGTGATTGTGAGCTCATCGCCGCTTATCTTCGCGTGTCCCGATAGAACAGTGAAGGTTACCGCGAGATGCGAGCTGGCGGTTGCGGTTAGCTTGATCGGCTTTACACCATAGACAACGGGCCTCCCCGGCGCCTTGAACTCGATGGTCTGCTTCACCTTGGAAACCTTGACCGCAGCTGAACCGGTTGAGGTTCGATAGGTCGCCGAGCTGGATGCATTGGGCGTGTAGCTGGCCAGAAGTGTGTCCGTTCCGTCATTGAGCACATTGGCCGGAACATCGATCTTCACGATGCCCCCTGTGAGCGTTGCTGCCGCGGAGTTATATGAGCCGCTGGAAAGGGTCACTGATCCTGTCGGCGTCGGGTTTCCACTGCCGCCATTCACCGAGACAGTCACCGACAGGGCTGCGGTTCTGTCGATGCTCAACGAAGCGGGAACGACCTTTATTGTCGGCTGGAATTGGTTCACGACCAGCGTCTGCGCCGTGGACGCTCCGGTTTGGTAATTCGCGTCTCCGGAATAGGTCGCAGTCACGCTATAGTCTCCGCGCCTAAGCGAGCTGGTGCTGAAGTTTCCCGACCCGTTGGAGCCCAGCGTGATCGTGCCCAACACTGTTGCGGGGGTCGTGTTGCCATTGGTCAATGTCACCGTTCCGGTGGGCTGCGGCGTGTTCCCCACGGTTCCTGCCACGGACGCGGTGAAGGTGATATCCGCTCCCGGAAGAGCCGGCGACGGAGAAATGGTCAGCGTGGTTGCAACCGGCCCCGTCAACTTGGAAATTTTCCCGAAGAAGCTGCGGTTGTAACCCCCCCCGCCCGTGGTTGTGTAGGTGCCGGGGGTGGTCACCATGGTGGCGTTGTCTGCGCCATAACCCGCGAAGTAGATGTTTCCGCCGGCGTCGAGAGCCATGCCATTATTGGTGATGGAGTACTCGTTGTATTCCCCGCCCTGGTCACCGATCGGGGTGCCGAAGATCAACTTAGTGCCATCCGGCGAGAAAGTCGAAATGTATGCGTAGCTCGCCTGGGGGCGAGGTTCAAGAGGATTGACGAAGGGGAGGTCATAGCCATAGTTGCTATCCCACCCGTAGAGATAGACCCACCCTCTGGCGTCGAACGCAATGCTGTTTCCATAACTGCTCGACAACGGGGTGCCGCCATAGTAAGTAGACCAGACATACCCAGTGCCCGACGGGTTGATCTTGGAAAGAAAGCCTTGAGACTCGCAGGTCCCTTGCCCCTTAGGCTCGTTTTGGTTCTCCGGGCAGGTAGTCTGAAATGCGTCCTTGGTCACGGGATAGTTATTCGTAGTGGTGGAGCCCGTGACGTAAGCGTTGCCGTTGCTGTCCGCGGCCACCCCATAGACCGATGTCGCCGCGGTCGAAGGAATTGGAACCGCGGGGCCGATAAACGTGGAATAGACCAGGGAGTCGCTCCCCGACTGTGTCGTATCGAACGCGCTTAGAAAGCCCATCCAGCCTGCGCACATGTTGTAACCCAGATTCGAAGGGTCAGTTGGGGGACAACTCGGCGTGACGACCCCTGAAGTCGTAGGGAAGCCTAAGGAATTGGTTTGCCCTGCCAGGTAGGCCATGCCGTTTGACCCAACTGTGAGGGCGACCGGCTGGGTCGTTCCAACGTACGATTCAGTGCTGACTGACCCTATTAGAGTGGAGTACATCAGCGTTTGGCCGTCAGCGCTCAACTCGGAAAGCGTTGCGACCACACCCCCAACCCCGTCAGACTGGAGTGCGCCGCCCGTAACCGGGAAGGGGATGCTGCCGCTGTTCGGATACGCGTTATCGGCCGCCAATGCGCTCTGCAGGTAGCCGGCGAAATACATGTTGTTGGAGCTATCGAGGGCGAAGGCCTCAGGATAGACCGCAATCGTTCCGCCGAAGAATGTACTGTAGATGAGCGCCGAACCGGAGGGGTTGAGTTCGGCGATAAACATGATCGGGCCACTCACCGTATATTCAGTGCCCCCACCGTCAAAGAACCCGTCGCACTCGGGGGCGATCGATCCGGGAACAGTTGGATAATACGGCTGGCAGACCGATTGGTACGCATTTTTGGTCACCGGGAAATCGTTCGAACTGGTGGCGCCCAGCACATAGGCATCTCCGGAAGCGTCCGACGCGACAGCGTAGCCATACTCGTTCCCGCTAAGTCCATGCAGGTAAGTGGAATACACAAGAGACGTGCCATCGGCGCTGATCTTGGACACAAAGCCGGAGCTGGTTTGGCTGCTTCCACAGCGCATATAAGGAAGTCCTTTATCTACTGGGGCATCCGTGTCGCATGTCGACTGCAATGCTCCCGTCGTCACTGGGAACGCCGCATCCTGCGTAAGCCCCGTCAGAATGATCTCTCCATTCGGATCCACCGCCATGCCTTCGGCCACAGTCTCGCCGGCGCCGCCGTTGGCCAGCGTGCCAAGAAAGAGCAGCGTCGGATCGACAATCAGCTCATGGCTTCTGTCATAGGCTCCCAGCTTGAATCGCACCTGCCGGTTCTCCGCAATTGCAAAGCTGCCGTCCACCGGCCGCCGCGCGCCGTCTTTCATCTGATAGACGACCGGCTTGTTAAAGCGAATCGCGGGACCGCCGCTCACAGGCAGCACCAGGTCGCCATTGGCCGCCAAATCGACCTTGGCTCCATCGAAATTCATGCGGATCGCCGACGCATCCGCCCCTGGAGCAACAACGAAGTCGTATTCCAAGCGCCCTTGGCGGCCATAATACACCAGGTCGATCCCCGGATATACCCTCTGAAGCCGCACCTTGCCGTACATCGGCACGCTCAGCTGCCACTTCGAGGCATCATTACCGGTGAAGTAGTTCGCTTTTCCCGGCAGAGGCTCTTCGCCTGTCGTCTGCTGTGCGGTCCTGGCTCCGAGCAGGTTCATGCGCACCACGGACGAACTGATGCTGGGCGTCAGTTCCTCCGGTCTGGTCGCCCCGCGCTTGGCAGGGACAGTCTTGTTCAATTCCAGCACGGCATCGTGGCCGGCGAGAAACAGCGTGTACTCCGGCCCGCGGGCCAGCCACTGAACTTCTTTTGCAGTCTGTCCAAGATTGGGTTCGAAGCTGAGCGGAAGTTTGCCGTATTGAACGGCCGCTTTCGACGGGCCTGCGGCGGGACGGCCGGCGGGTTGCGTCGCAGGTTCCGTGTGTTGGGCGTTGCCGGCGATCGCTGGGAAAGCGATTGTCAAGGCAAGAAACAGGCGAAGGGAACCCGCTGAGGTCATATTCACACTCCTGTACGGTACGCGTCACAAATGGGGAGAGTGTGTCGGGTCGAACGATGCTATTTTTCGCAGGCGGATTTGTCAAGGAAGTAGCGAAAAGTGGTCAAGGACTGGTTGGCCGATGGCGAGACGGGAAGATTTCCGTACGATAACGCTGCTCCACTTTATCAGCGCAGCGCGATATCCCATATGCGACTCGAAAGTGTAGACAGCCACCGCCCGATCAATGAGCCGGTGCTCTTCCGAAATCTGGGTGGAGGTCATCAACCCGTTCTGTGTTTGGCCCTTGCTGCGTTACACTATTCCGCATGACCGCAACTGACATCCTGTCCCTAATCGACGCAGAAATAGCCCAACTCCAACAAGCCCGCGCTTTGATCGCCGGGGACGGCACTAAGAAGGGGCCAGGCCGCCCGAAGAGCACTGGCAAGAAGAAGCGGAAACTGTCTCCAGAAGGCCGCGCAAGGATCGTAGCGGCGATGAAGGCTCGTTGGGCTGCAAAGAAGAAGGCCGCGAAGTAGGCCCTTGTGATGTGCTTGAGCAGACGTGGCGAGCGATTACGTCGATCTGGTCAATCGAGCCGCTCACAAGCCGAAAGCAGCACCTTACATAATCGCCTGTCTCCATCCCTCGAAATCGACCGTGGCCTGGCCTGGCCCGGCACGTAGCATTAGTCTTCGAAAACATCTTTTCGTTGAGTTGGGGTCGTGAGCCGCCGGCTCGTGATCCAATCGAAGAATCGATCAGACTCATTTGTTGAGGCACTGATTTGGGGCGAATTCTCAACCCACAACCCAACCCACAAATCTTCGTGTCTTGCACAGCTTTCCACGGCAAAGTGCAGAAGCCAGGATTGAGATCGCGCTGGCCGGTTCCGTGCGCATGGAGATTATCTAGACCGTAGATTCATCCCGTCACGATTGTGTTTAAGCTTCGATGTTTGTTGGTGATCATTTGGCGCACGGGGTTGCCCGTGTTCCGGAATTTCTGCCTCGATCACATGCCGCTCGGTGTGCGTCCACCTTTCCTTAATTCACGAGTATCCTCCGAACGAAGGATGGCATGCAGAGGTAGGCAACTTGACGCGGCACAAGGTTCACCCGTCCAAATTCTAGGACGTTCACCGCGCCAAGGCGTGAATGCCCGTCGAGGGGTCGATCTGTATGGAAATACTTTTTGTAAGCCGCGATCCAATCAGTGGCGATGTCGCGTTGCGCTTCAGCTAAATCCAGCTCACGATCACAGACCATTTCATGGAGGCGTTCTTCCAATTCGTCCTTAACGTGCGCATTCCACGTCCGGGAAATGTAGGGTTCGGGCCAAAGATTGCCGATGGCTTCTACCCCGCCCAACCCAGGTGCAATTAAGTAGTCGATCTCGTAATCGCTTGTGTGAGCGTTTGGGATGCCGTACCTCTGAAGGACCTCCTGGCGCAGGGAAGTTGATACCTCTCCAATAACCTCCTCGTGAGCCATTGAACAGACGTCGCTAATGGTCATAACTCTCCGCGTCGCACCTGGTGTAAGACGGCGGTCCGGGAGCACGTCGCGCTCGAACGCAGCAGCAGCTGAGTTTGGTCCATGTGGCGGCGTGGTACGGTGGACAAGGAAACTGCCAGCCGCGGCGATCAGAACCACGGCAACTATGATCGCCGCGCCGCTCGTGGCCGAGGTGAGGTTTAGTAATCGCCGCCACGAATTGGCCTGGCGTTCAGAAGCCAGTTCTGCCAGCCTGGCTCCCAGTAATGCACGCGGACCGGAGATGGAGGGCAGTCGGGGATCGAGAGTCTGCCGATGAGCTCGCGTGAAGGCGGCAATGGCCCCTTCGATTTCTGCCATCCTCGCGCGGCAACCCCAGCAGGCGGTGAGGTGGGCGCGAACTTGAGCCGCACGACGAGTTGAGAGTTCGCCGTCCGCTGCCAGGAGCATTTCCTGGTCCGACAAGTGAACATTTTCGGTCGACATAGCTTTATCTCCCGTCCGCACGGATCAAACGAGCCAATGATCGTGCCAGCGATATCGATACGGCTCCCAAGGAAATTCCGAGTACCGCTGCTATTTCCCGATAGCGGAGACCCTCTGCGCGCAGTCTGAGACAACACTGGTCTGCTTCCGGGAGCGCATGAACGACAGCCAGCAGCCGCTGGCTCCTTTGAGCCGACGACAATTCTTCTTCAGGATTAGGTGATAGGTCCAACTGCTCTTGCGCGATGGTCCAATCGGAGGTTGTCATCGCGTCCGATCGTTGGTTCACATAAAGTTGCTTCAGGCCAAGATTATGCGTGACGCGGAAGAGCCAGCCGCAAAGGTTTGCGCGAGACCTGCCCAGTTGGAGATGCTGGAAGAGATATAGAAATGTTTCCTGAATGACTTCCTCAGCATCGTGCACGTGAATGCCCAACGAAAGTGCATATCGGAGAAGCGGGTCGCGAAACTGCTCATAGAGCTCCATCACCTCGCGCTCGATCTCTGACGGTTTCGCCGAAAGCGCGGCTTCAGCGAGGGTTGGGAAAGACAGCCCGTCGCTCGAATCCTGGTGAGGCATTTGGTCGAGTCCTCATAACGTATATTCCATTTCCACAACTTCTGTTCAAGGTTTTTTCAGAACTCCTCTGTTTGGACCCCCCTTCATGAGGTTGAAAAAATAAAGTCTGAACAAATCGGCGGGGAAAGGAATATTCAATGTGAGGGAGAAGGAACTGCCACTACCTCGCAGAAAGTCGCTATCCGGGATCCATTGGGGTGACAACTCAAACATGAAAAAGGCCTTAATAGTCGTAGTACTTCTGTTGGTTCTTCCCGTGTTTGCGCAAAGTGATAGCGGGGAACTCCGTTTGAGCGTAACCGATCCCTCGGGGTTGGGCCTGAAGAGCACGATTGAGCTCGTAAGCGAGGCCAATCAGTATCGCTATACATTCACTACCGATGATCAGGGCAATCTTGATGCCAGGCGACTGCCGTATGGGGTCTATCAGGTCCGGATCCAGGCGAAGTCCTTTGCTCCGCTTTCCGAACCTGTGGAAATACGTTCCGCTCTCCCCTTGGATCGCACGATTCGGCTGAAAGTGGCTTCAGTTTCCGAATCGGTGCAGGTCAGCGCGTCTGCCACGCTGATCGACCCCCATCGCGCGGGGTCTGTCAATGAAATGGGTTTGCAAACCATTCAGGACCGGTTGACCGCGCTGCCTGGCCGCTCCATTCAGGACCTGGTCAACTCAGAACCGGGCTGGCTGTACGAGGGCAATGCGGTTCTTCATCCACGCGGATCGGAATATCAGACGCAATTTGTGGTGGACGGCATACCGCTCACCGACAACCGTTCGCCCGGTTTTGGCCCGGAGATCGAAGCCGACGACATTGAATCCCTGGCCATCTATACCGCGGGCATTCCGGCGGAATTTGGCAGGAAAATGGGCGGCGTGGTCGAGGTCAATACTCTCAGAAATGAAGATC
The DNA here is from genome assembly GCA_049676965.1 of Occallatibacter sp. Taxonomy (GTDB): domain Bacteria; phylum Acidobacteriota; class Terriglobia; order Terriglobales; family Acidobacteriaceae; genus Telmatobacter. The sequence continues at coordinate 3,333 of JBAUBR010000359.1, read as the reverse complement.
CCGGATTTCACGGCCAGCTCACCCTTTTCGGCGGCACCTATGCCACGGGCGACATTGATACCCAGGACCAATACACCTGGAAGGGAAACACACTTGGCGTGAGCGCCTCCGGGGACATGACGGGCCATTATCTCAACCCGGTGGTCCCTGAGAATTACACCAACAACGGCACCACAGGCAGCTTTTCGCTGAGCTATGAGCGCCAGTTTACACCCAAAGATCATCTCACGCTGATTGCCCGCCATCAACTTGCGCGCTACGAAATCCCCAACGAACTGGTGCAACAGAACGGAGCCTATCTCCCGAACGCGAACAACAACGTCGGCTGCCCCCCCGTTCCTCCGGCCGATGAGCCGAGCGACTGCGTCTTCGTTCCTGGAGGGCAGCTTCAGACCAGCGACAACTTTGAAACCATGGGGAGCGCCTCTTACCAGCACATTTTTTCCACCGACACGATCGGCGTGCTTCGCGGAATGGGCCGCGACAACTCCAACGACTTTTATTCCAACCCGGCCTCCTGGCCCCTGATCGCCACACAGCACAACGACTTCAAGGAAGCCTATTTCAACGGCAGCGTCTCGACCCACCATCGCAGGCAGGAATGGAAGGCGGGCCTTGAATCCGACGCTATCTTCCTGCACGAAAACTTCAACTATGTGATGCCCGACTGTGCCAATCTTTCAGACCCCCGGTGTCCCATCAGTCTGGGGATACTGGATGCCGGCGCGACCACCTATGCCTTTACCGGCAGCCGTCCGGATCTTGAACAGGCCGCCTATGTTCAGGACTTGATCCGCCTAGGAAACTGGACGGTCAACGCAGGCCTGCGATGGGACCACTACCAACTGTTGTTGAACCAGAATGCCGTGAGCCCGCGCGTCGCCCTCTCGCGCTACTTCCCCACAGTTGGCGTCAATGTCCACGGCTCCTATGACCGGATTTTCCAGACCCCATCCTTCGAAAACATTCTTTTGTCCAGTTCCAAGTCCGCGGAGTCTCTGGACACCAGCGTTCCCGCAGTGCAGCTGCCGGTGCAGCCTTCTCACGGAAGCTACTATGAATTGGGAGCCACGAAAGCATTCTTCGGGAAACTGCGGGTGGACACGAATATGTTCCGCCGCGACGTAAACAACTATGCCGACGACAATCAAGTCCTGAGTACAGGGATCAGTTTCCCCATCGCATTCAGCAAAGCTGTTCTCTACGGCGCGGAGGGCAAGCTGGAAGTTCAAAAATGGGGGCGGTTCTCAGGCTTCGGCAGTTACTCCTATATCGTCGGAAATGCCTGGTTCCCGGTGACGGGCGGATTGTTCCTGGGAGATAATGCAATCAACCCGACCAGCGGGCATTTTCCGGACTCGCAGGACCAACGGCAAACGGTGCGCGACCGCGTCCGCTATCGCGTCGCCCCGCGCTTGTGGATCGCCGCGGGAAGCGATTACAACAGCGGACTGCCGTTTCAGCCGGATTTGACCCCGCAGCAATATGCCACGGAATACGGTCAGGTCGTGATCAATCACCTCAATTTTGTTCGTGACCGCATCAATCCATATTTTACGCAAGATGCTTCGGTGGGCGTCGATCTCTTCGAGCGGGAAAAACGCTCGGTACGCTTGCAGGCCGACGCCCAGAACCTGAGCAACACGCTTGAAGTTATCGACTTTGGAGGGCTGTTCTCCGGCAATGCACTCGGCCCGTCACGCCAATATACCTTTCGCCTTGTAACGACATTTTAAGAGCCGGAGACGCCCCCGACAGACCACAGGGGCGCCAATGGGTTACAGGGACCCCTTCACCCAACGGTGGGGCGATTGCTTGCCAAGGGTCCGTCACCAGACCGCAGAAGATTCACGCGAAGCGGCGGAAGAGATGGCACAACCCCGGCTCGCGGGTTAGTCTGTCTCAAGGAGGAGACTTGATGATCCGCATCGCACGGACGCCGATGGCGACGGCTCTTGTTTTCGCGGTCGTCACAGCTTTGCCATCAGTCGCATCAGAGGCCGGTACTGTTGGCACTTTGTCCGAAGACTCTCCCGACGAAGCGCCCGCTCTAATCGTCTCGGCAGACTTCAATGGGGACGGCATTGCGGATCTGGCGGAGGTGACTTCGCCTGATCGTGATCCCTCCGGGCCCCGGTATCTGACCGTTTTGCTAGGCCGGGGAGGTGGCACCTTCAGACAGGCGGGCTCAAGGCCGGTGTTGGGCCGTGATCCCCGATCGATCGTCGTTGGCGACTTCAATGGAGATGGCTTTCCAGATGTTATTGTGGGAGATGGCGACGGGTCACTTATTGAGCTGCTGGGTGATGGGAAGGGCAACCTGCTTCGAGTCGGGGACGTTGCGCGCCTTGGCTCGATCATGTCGATCGCAGTCGGAGACTTCGACCATGATGGCATTCTTGACCTGGCTGTCTCAGACCCGCTTGCGAACCAGGTGACGGTGTTTCTTGGCTCCGGGAATGGCTCATTCCGGCCTGTATGGACATTTTCTTTGCCGACTCAAGGGATGTTCTACCACCTTGTTTCCGCGGACTTCAACGGAGACGGCCTTCCGGATCTCGCGGTTGTTAATGAGGATGGGGATTCGTTCGAGGTTATGATCGGCAATGGAAATGGCACCTTCACCTATGCTCCCGCATTAAGTCACGTCAGGGACCCACTTTTCCATTGCGTCACGTAGCGGGGATCTGGTCCTGAAACGCGGTGAGAATTCGGTCATATCGGACCTAAATGCGACGGATATTCTGCAGCCGGGCGTTGGCACGTTCGATTTCGGGACCAGGGGGTCGGAGGTTTAAATCCTCTCTCCCGCTGATTTCGAACGAATTCTCAAGCCACAGCCCAACCCACAAATCTTGCTGTCTTGCACGACCTCCGCGTACTTTGGCAGTCCCCGCGGTCTTGTAAGTCGTTGAAAGACCTAATCTGGCTAGATTGACACGGAAGTGGTCAGACGACCAGTGCTGCGCATTTGCAGCTCGCCGCAATTAGATTCTCTCGCAGGCATAGGCGAGTGACGCATCCTGGGGCATTGGTCCGGCAGTGGATCTGGCTGAAGGAAGGGGAGGTCGGCTAAAAACCGAGTTCTGTCCGATTTTCCGTCATACACCCGGAACCCGCAACTAGCCAGTTCAGGTTGCGAGCGCCACGCCAGATAGGAAAAGACATTACGCAAACGAAAAGCGCTGAGACATGGATCTTTTCCAGCTAGTACTACAGTTGTAACTAAGTAGCGAAGCACAGGGTGTGTTGTTTTCGGTAGTGGAAGAAGCGGGTGAGGAATTGGTGTCGTCGTCGCCACTCAGACCACCGCAGAAGATGTTCCAGGCCGTG
>JBAUBR010000358.1:0-3970 GCA_049676965.1 Occallatibacter sp. | reverse complement strand
GGCCAGTCGAGCACCAGCAGGCCGGCGGAAGCCACCGGGCGGCCGTCGTCGCCGGTGATCCAGCCGGCGTATTTGCCTTCGATGATCATGCGCGTCACCCAGGGCTCGAAGTTGCGGCTCATGGCGTCGAGAATCGACTCCTGGCTGCGGCCCATGGCGGTGAACATGGCGCGGCGATGCGCGGTGATGAGGGCGGCGTCGGCTGTAGTGGCGGGGCGAGTCTCCAGCATGGGGGAAGTATAGGAGATTTGGCTGTGGTGGCGGGAGGGAGATCGCTGCGCAGTTTCCGGAATGCCGACATCCACCCACAACCCTGTCAATGCGTGCGTTGGCCTGTTCGCGCCAGCGAGATTCGCGACGCTCGTCCCGATTGAGCGTCCTCGGTGCGGGTCCGGCCTCCACGCGACTCCCCGCTCGGCAACGTCTAGTAGGGGACGGGTGGAGGTGGTCGTGTTAACGAAGAGGATGGCGTCAAAGGCGCTCGGAGCGGGATCGCTGGACCATAGTTTGGGGGTGATTGCACCGCCATAGACCGCGTCAGCGGCTTGAAAGGAATTCTGGCCCGAGATAGTCCAGTTTGATAAATATTCGACCTATCAGCGGTAGACGCCCTAGCCGCGGCCGGTCATAAAGGGTTCGCAGTTCTGGATTCAACCTCAGCGCTTGTGCGAGGTGGGAGCTGGCCTTCTGTCGATCCCCCAATATTCCAAATACTTTATGCAGCAATTCATGGGCACAGGCCAGCGAAGGATCTTTGGCGACACTTTCTCGCAAATACTTTGCGGCTTCTGTCGCCAGTTCAAGGATTTGATCCTGTTGCTTTTGCCGACCTTGGAGGCGTAGTTCTTCCAGGCATCGGTCGAGCGAAAGCTTGCCCAGGTTATAGAGGGCCACCGGATACCCCGGAAACACTTCGAGCGCCCGCTTGAACGCAATCAAAGCATCGGAGCGTTGCCCCGCAGCAACGCGTTGCACTCCCAGGTCGTTCCAGATCAAAGGGTTTTGCGGGCTCAGGAATGCGCGCTCCTCCAATACCTCACAGGCTTCGGCATGCATATCGAGATCTGAAAAATGCCTCGCCGCTTTTTCAAGCTCAAGCTTCTTTTCGCTCGATGGCTTTCCGCAGCATTGCCTCAATCCCTTGCCACTCCCACAGGGGCAGCGCTGTTTGATTTTCTTGCTCATGTCTTCATCCAGCCTCCATCGAGGCTTTTTGTAAGTGGGAGGTGCTGCCTGTCTGTGCGGAGAGCCATGAATCCAATCACAAGGCTAACGACCGTAAGCACCGACGCAGCAGCCACTGCGTTGCAAGCCGCTCAGGTGCGAAGCAGAATGCTGATGCCTGACAGGTCATCGAGCCCTCTCTGTCTCACAGCCGCCAGGGCATCCTCATGAATCTGAGGAATATGCTCAACCGCACGGGTAAACGACTGAACCGTTGAGATAACATGCTCCGTTGAAAAGGTCTCTCTATAACGCCCTGCTATCCCAATGAGCAGCGAACTCACCCAGAAGAATTGAATGGCTAATAGCAGGCATTCGTCGGATGCGGAGCGAGCGATGAAGCGAGGACTTCCCGCTCGGCCATAAGGAAACAGATGTTGGAGCATGTGGTTTACAAGGTAGTTCTCAACGAGGAACGGATGGGCATCCAGAAGAGGGCGATAGTAGTCCCTCTCCGCGATCCGGAAGCGATCCATGTCTTCATCCGGTGCGGAACTGTGGGCGGATCCTATACCTTCGATGAAATCCCAGAAAGCGTCTCGGAACCTCTGTCCAGAGCTATGTTTCGAGGTTTGCTCGCTGCTCAGAGTGATGACAAGTTCGATCCGGCGCTTCAGATCGCGCGGTAAGCTCTCGAGTTCGTCATAAGGTCCCTGGCCAAGAGCCACCCGGTACTGGTCGAGAAGTGCAGGGACGGGTTCTGCTTTGAGACCGGTCATGGCTTCATCCAGGCGTTTGCAAAACGATGCGACCATGAGGAGGTTCTGCCATACGGGGCGAGACCTGTCCCGTATGAGTTCGATCAGCAGAGACCGCACAGCCAGAAAGTGAGCTGGTGGCTTTCGATGGTTTCCCATATCGCCCGCGAGAGAGAAGACGTTGTCGGTCCTGAACTCACCTGAGTGAAGATTTGATTCGAGCTGGCTAAGAGAAGGGCTTAGCAAGACGAGTCTTGCTGCTTCTGGACAGGAAAGGCTCAAAGTACCCTCAAGCCGACCGTCTACCTGGCTCAAGGAACGAGGATAGAGAGAACATGTCGCACTCAGCAGACTTGGGCCGTATTCCTCCTGTACGCCGCATAGCCGGTCCTCTCCGAAGAATGGGCAGTTTCCAGAAGCCGTCCGGTGTATGTAGGCGTAAGCATTGTCGTGGGTGGATTCAGGGTTCCGGGACACAAAGTGTGAGACGAGTGAACCGAGTTTTTCACGGGGGAACTGCCGATAGCGTTGATAGGTGATCTTATCCAAGGGGATGTCCCAATCACCGCAGCAGACATCCTCGCACTTTGCGCCAATACACTCAAAGAGACCTGCATAAGTGGGGTGCGCCAGCTTCTCACTGGCTTCTTTGCGGACCGGGCTTGCCCGCTTACCAAGCAACTCGCCAGCCGCTTCGCCATGAGCGGATTTAGCAATGGCGCCGCTGACGGAATGAACCTCGCTCTTACGCACAGCACCTCCCCTAGGCGGCGCAGAAGTCTTGTGCCCAATGTAGCAAACTGACGCGATTCCTCGTCTACTCGTAAAGACGGACAGGCCGGAGTAGCGCTCGACTATTTTGTCCGGGAATCGGCTGAGGCTAACGGACAGAAATCGGACCGGGCCCGCTGCTCGGGCACTTCATCGCGGGCGTGCGCACCAGCAGACCTTCAGCGTCCGCCCATCCGCCGTAATGACCATCGCGCTTTTTCGCGTCATGGCGTCAGTGATTCCACGGCAATTCCTGAGTTGCTGTGACCGGTTGGGCTCTGTGCAAGGTCACCGCTCCTTGAGGTCCAACCCCAACGACGAGGATCTGTCGTTGGGGACCCCGGGGTCGCGTCGACTCGGATTCAGTGGCTTTTGGGAAACAGTGACTCAGGAATTGCTATGCCGCGATTCGGAGCTATCATCCTTTGGTGCGCACCACAATTCCTCTCGATACGTCGCTGCTCAAGCCTGGATTGCGTCTCGCCGTCGCTCTTTCCGGCGGAGCCGATTCGGTGGCGCTGCTGCGGGTGCTGGCGGAGCGCAGAGCGGAGCTTGGCCTCGTATTGCACGCGGCTCATCTGCATCATGGCTTGCGCGGCGCTGAGGCTGACGAGGATTTGCAATTTGCACGCTCGCTCGCTGCGAGTCTCGATCTGCCGTTTCACGAAGCGCAGGTCGACACAGCGGCCGAAGCCAAAGCCAAATCGCAGACCATCGAGGAGGCGGCGCGGCACTTGCGGTACGCCTGGTTTCGACAGCTTCTGTCCAAAGGTCCGCCCCACGCAGTGGCGCTCGATGCAGTCGCCACGGCGCACACGCGCGACGACCAGGCGGAAACGGTGCTGGCCAAATTTCTGCGCGGGGCGTGGACCGAGGGGCTCTCCGGTATCTATCCGGTGCTGGAATTTCCCGAAGGGCGCATTCTGCGGCCGCTGCTGGCGGCAACGCGCGCCGAGGTCGAGACGTATTTGAATGGCCTGGGCCAGGGATGGCGCGAAGACTCTTCCAATCGCCATCTGACCGTTACCCGCAACCGCATCCGGCACGAGTTGCTGCCCTTGCTGGAAAGCTGGAATCCGCGCCTACGCGAGCACCTGGCCGAGATGGCCGCTCTGGCACGCGACGAGGACGCGTGGTGGCGGGCCGAGTTGACGAAAATCGCTCCGCAGCTCGTTCTACCTGGGCGGCCGGTGCGGGGAGGCGGGCGTGCCGCGGGCGACGGTCTCGCCATCGACATGACCCGTTTTGCGGCGCTGCTGCCGGCCCTGCAACGGAGG
>JBAUBR010000357.1:0-2481 GCA_049676965.1 Occallatibacter sp. | reverse complement strand
GGTTCGCCGCGGCCGCGGCCGCCGCAGGCACCTCCAGGCCGGCGGCCTGCATCATCCATTCGATGTCGTACCCCTCCTTGCGCACTCGCTGGTCGTAATAGAAGAGCGTCAGTCCGGTGGCCAGGATGGGCGTCACGAAGGTGTTGGTGCAGAAGGCCACGAACTGCTGCAGGATGCGCAAACCCACCGGCAACTGCTGATGGTGCTTGATGGTCTCGAAGATGAAGAAGCTCTGTGAAACCGCGCCCAGGGCGAGTTCGATCACCGCCACCAGCAGCCAGAGCACAAATATCCGCCCGCGGGAGTATTTGCTCAGCTCGATGCTCCGCCGGATGGCCGCGCGCGCGTTCACGTTTTCAACTACGCAGGCCGGCACCGACAGCGTGTAGCGAAGCCCCATGACGATGCCGTAAATGATCGCCGGCAGAAGCGCCAGGCCGAGAATGGCGATCGCTCCCAGCGCCACAATGGCCTGCATCTGCAGGGTGCCCTGGGGCTGCGCCGGCACCCCCGTGGGTCCCAGAAAGCCCTTTATCCTGAGATAGATCAGCAGGCCGATGAACCCGGCGTAGATGACGATCACCGGCGACCAGGCATAGAGCAGCTTGAGAAATCCCAGCCAGAGATACCGGCCCAGGTGGGGCAGAATGCTGCGATAGGCGCCACGGATGGTGGCCGGCTCTCCCAGGTGCAGCCAGGCCACGGCGCGGTTGTTGGCGGCCACGGCAATGCCGCCGAAGATGAACATCACAATCCACGTCAGCAGCACCCATGCGCCGCTCATGAGCAGCAACTGCCGGGCCATGTGCGCATCCTGCATCCACTCCTGCACGCCGGTCTGCACCAGCCCCACCAGCAGCAGCACCCCGGCATAGACCGACGAAATGCCCGCAAATAGCACAAAATGGGCGCGATAGAGCTGGGCAGTCCGGTCGAGAATCTCGCCGAGCGACATGGGGCGCAGATTGGTTTCCATGGGTGCGTTCCCGGGCTTTGCCCTTGGAGTGCTTGGCGGGATAGTAGCATAGGCGTAACTACCCCGCCCGTCCCCCTCTTCCAGCCGAAACCGTCTAATTTGTAAACAAATAAACTTTTTCGTCTCTTTACGATAAACTGGTGTCCCCCAGATGGATTGTTCCCGGATGTCGGTCAATGAGCTTGCCCGGGTCTGCGCGCACTCCGCCGACGCAGCGGAGTGGGAGGAGTTCCTCCGGTGCACCACGCCGCTCGCTTCGCTGGCGGTAACACGCGTGGCGCGCCTGTGGGTGAATCGCTCCAGTCCGGCTCTGGTTGACGATATCGTGCAAGAGGTCTACCTCAAACTCTGCGAGCAGGAGCGGCGCATTCTGCGCCAGTTCGAGCCGCGAGGCGAGGATTCGTTCCTGGGCCTGCTGCGCATCGTTTCGACCTCCGTTGCCAACGACTATTTCCGCCGACTCTACTCCATCAAGAGGGGTGGCAAAGTGGGAATCTCCCAAACCTCCGGCGATAGCGCCCCGAATCCTCCGTCCGGCCAAGGGGATTCGACGGCAATCCAGAGGTCAGTCCTCTTTGGCCAACTGGACAGCCTCCTGCGGAGCGCGCCCCAAGCGGTGAACGATCGCGATCGCCATCTGTTCTGGCTCTATTATTTGCAGGGATTTACCGCCGGCGAGATCGCCTCTTTGCCGGGCGTCGGGCTCTCGCCCAAGGGGGTTGAAAGCGCATTGCGCCGCATCTGCGCCTGGTTGCGCCGTCAAATTGAGTCTCCCCCGAATAAAGACCGGTTCGATCCGGTCGGGCGGACAACCGTCCGGACGCGAAAGGAAAATTCGCCACAAATCCGGTAAGCAGAGTGTAGCAATGACGCAAGACTTCAACCCGAGCGAGCCCTCCCGCACCCGGCCCGAGAATCAAGAGTTCGATTACGCGCTTCTCGAAGATGCGCTCGACGATCTGATCGGGGAGCGGAAGTCCGTCCGCGAGATCGAGAACCCCTGCGAGTTCCCAGAGGGCTCGGTGCCTGGCTCGGCATTAGGCTCGCCGCCGGGCGCCGGCGATTGTCCCCGGCCCGACGAGTGGCTCCGATTCGCGTCCGGCGAAATGAATCCCCAGGAGGCCGATGCCCGGATGGACCATGCGGCGTTTTGCCGCACCTGCGCCGGGCGTCTCCGGCTGGCTTTGCACATGAGCGACGAACAGTCTTCGGCAGAGGAATCGGCCCAACTCGCCGGGCTGGAGACAAGTTTGCCGGAGGGCCGGCGCCGCATCGCAGCCAGGCTTGCCGCCACCCCACGCGAGAGCCGCAAACGCTCCAGGCTCCCGCTCTGGGTAGGCACTGGCGTCGCTGCTTCGCTGCTCATCGGGGCGCTGCTGGTCCTGTGGAGGCAGCGCGCGAACTCACCGGAACGGCTTCTTGCCCAAGCCTACAGCCAGGCGCGCATCTTCACCTTGCGCATGCCCGGCGCGGAGTTCAGCGCCGTCGCTCCGGCGGCGCACCTG
>JBAUBR010000356.1:0-19931 GCA_049676965.1 Occallatibacter sp. | reverse complement strand
GGGCACCGACACCGGTGGCTCCATTCGCCAGCCGGCCAGCTTTTGCGGAGTGGTAGGTGTGCTGCCCACCTACGGCCGCGTTTCGCGCTACGGGCTCATCGCCTTTGCCTCGTCGCTCGACCGCATTGGGCCGTTTGCCGCGAATGTGCGCGATGCAGCTACCATGCTCGGCGCAATCGCCGGCCACGATCCCCAGGACGCCACCAGCTCGCCCGTGCCGGTGCCGGACTACGCCGCGGAAAGCGACAGGAATGTTGAGGGACTGCGCATCGGTGTTCCGGCCGAATACTTCGGCGACGGCCTCGACCCCGAGGTGCGAGCCGCGGTCGAGAAGGGGATTGCCGCGCTCGAGGCTGCCGGATGCCAATCCATGCCCGTCTCGCTGCCGCTCACGCGCTACGCCATTCCCACTTACTACCTGGTCGCGACGGCCGAAGCCAGCGCCAACCTGGCGCGGTTTGACGGCGTGCGCTATGGCTATCGATCCCCGTCGTCGGAGACTCTCTCGTCCATGTATCGTCATTCGCGCGACGAAGGTTTTGGCGCGGAGGTCAAGCGGCGCATTCTGCTCGGCACTTATGCGCTGTCGGCCGGCTACTATGACGCCTACTATCTCAAGGCGCAAAAGGTACGCCGGCTGCTGGCCGAGGAGTATTTGCACGCCTTTGCTAAAGTGGATGCAATCGTCACGCCGACTGCGCCCACGCCGGCCTTCAAACTGGGCGAAAAGACAGGGGACCCGCTGGCCATGTATCTCGCCGATATCTACACCGTGACGGCAAGCCTCGCGGGTATTTGCGGCGTGACGGTGCCCTGCGGCAATACGCGTGCCGGGTTGCCGATAGGTATGCAGGTATTGGCTGCGCACTTTAATGAAGCTACTGCATTTCGCGTCGCGCGGGCGGTAGAGGCCGCACGGATTTAAGGTTTTCTTTGAAGAGGCTCAAGCCTCGAAGTTAGTAAATGCAGTTGGCGCGAAGTTAGCGCCTTTTCTTTCCCGACGGATTTGCGGTATTACTTAAGGAGCGGGCGCAATGTATCTCTGCGGGCGAACTCTGTGCTTATCCATTTCAACAATCGTCATCGCGCTTGGCGCGCATCCGGTCATCTCCGCTGCGCCGCGCAAAACTCACACCGTTGTTCTCGGCGCAGTGCGCAAAGTCCCCTACTCTAAAGCCGGCGATCCATCGGGCGCGGCTGCCGGCGAAAGTGAGTTGAAAATTCGCGCGCTGCTCGTGGATGGCGTGCTCAAAGAGTGGACCACCGGCGACGCGCACGACGTGACCGATCGCAGCTTTGTCGTCCGGCGCGCAATTCGCCTCAACGACGAATTGCCTGAAGACAAGCCTGGAGACAAGTCCGGAGACAAGCCCGGCGAATGGGTGTGGCAGCGCGGTCCGTGGCTTCTCGTCGACCGCGTCACCGGCCGCGCAACTCCGCTCAAGTTGCCGGATTTCGAGGCCGCGGTGAGCCAGCCGAGCTGGTTCCGCGACTACGCCGCTTACTGCGGCGTGACCGCGAGTGGCAAGAGCCTCTACGCCGTCGTTGCGCAAGTGGCCGCGCGCAAGCCGGTGCTGGCCAAAAAGTTCGCCGCTTTCGACCGGCAGAACGAGCCGTCGCCCGCCTGCGCCGCGCCGGAGTGGCAGCGCGAACCCCTGCGCATTACGTTTCATCCTGCGGGCAGGGATCAAGTCAGCTTCGACATCGTGCCCGGTTCGGCCGTCCTCGTCGAAGACTCCGGCGATGACTCGGAGACGCCCGTGACGGCGCCGCAAAGCAAGCCGAATTAGGTGGCTAGCGAGTCATTAAGCCGGCAAGCCGGAGAGTTAGCGGGCGGTCGTATCGGCACTCAAAGCGATACGGGATGCAGTTTATCGCCGGAATTATCGAATAAACTCGTTTCACCCTTTCCGGGGATGAATTTATCCGTAATTTTTCGGTGACTCAAGGTCAGTTAAAGGAGTAGAGTAATTGGCGCCATCCCAGCGCGCGCAAACTGTGAATGGAAGGAGGCGGCCATGTCGATTCGACTGGTTCGATCCGTCCGGTTGCCGAGCCTTCTTCGCACGACATTCGCTGTAACTTCAAAGCTAACCTTGTTTGCAAGCCGCGCACGCCTGGTCTCGGTCTGCCGCGACGCTTCGGCAAACCTGCGCCTGGCGGCAGTCTTGCTCATCGCCTTCGGCGCCCTTTGCTTGAGCGCGTCGACGCAGACTGCGCATTTCAGCGGGGCGCGATTCACCGGCGTCAATGGCACTGCAGGTGCGCCTAGCGGCGACACCCTTGCCGGCAGGAACGCGGTTCGCATGCAGGCGACATCGGCGGGGAACTTCGGGACCGTCAATGTCGGCAGCACCGGCTCAGCGATGTCTTTGACCTTTACGTTCGACGCGGCAGCTGTGCTGGGCAGCGTGTCCGTGCTCACGCAGGGCGTGCCGAATCTGGACTTTGCCGACGCCGGCACGGGAAGCTGCAAAGCAGGAAACAGCTACAGCTCCGGTGACACCTGCACGGTGGAAGTGACCTTTACGCCGACCCTGGCCGGAACGCGCTATGGGGGCGTGGTGCTGTACGACAGTTCCGGAAATGCCCTTGCGACCGGATACGTGCGGGGCACAGGATCGGGACCGCAGGTGAACTTCCTGCCCGGCACCGAGAGCACGTTCGGGAGCGACGCCTGGACGACAAACCCATGTTGTGTCGCGTTGGATGGAGCCGGCAATATCTACGTCGGCGCCAACAATCAGATGTTCGAACTGACGCCGTCGGAAAACGGCTATTCCTCAAACGCGATCAACGTCAACGGCCGCTCGGGCCCCCTCGCAATTGACGGAGCCGGCAATTTCTATATCAATACTAGCGGCGCAATTTACAAGGAGACTCCTTCAGCGGGTGGCTATCTTGAAAGCACGGTTGTCGGTGGGTTGTACGAGACGCCGGGTGCGCCCGCAATCGACGGCAGCGGCAATGTGTTTGTCGCCCAGAGATACCAGGTGTTCGAGGAGGCGTTATCGGCGAGCGGCTACACGGGTGGCCTCGCCTACCAGTGTCCGTTCACTGGCTGGCTGCATTGCTACCCCTCAGCTGTTGCTGTGGACGGCGGCGACGACGTCTTTTTCACTCGATTTGACGAGAACTTTCTGACCGAAGAGACGCCGCCATACAACCCCGATCTTCAAAACACTATCTACGGTGCTGGAACTCTGTTCTATGACAACCTGAATCAACCATCTGCCATCGTTGCCGATGGGCGCGGAGACCTTTACATCGCCGACACGGTGAACAACCGGGTAGTAGAGGAGACGCTCTCAAGGGGTGGTTATAACCAAAGCGTGATGCCCACCGGCAGCAGCCTCAGTGGCCCCTTGGGGGTCGCGGTGGATTTGGCGAGGCAACGTCTACATCGCCGATACCAAGAATGGCCGGTACTTGAAGGAGGATTTCTGGGATCCGCCGGCAGTGGCCTTCAGCGGCTCCGGCCCAAACCCGCAGATGGTCACCCTCGTGAACAACGGGAACACGCCGCTCACATTCCCCGCGCTGGCCGGCGGCAACAACCCGAGCGTCTCCGAGGGGTTCTCAATCGATAGCACAGCGTCAACAGCCTGCCCAGTCATCAGCCCCGGATCCTCGGCGCCGGGAACCATCGCACCGGGTGCAACTTGTACGCTCACGATCGACGTCGCCCCCGGCACGTTCAACGGCTCGCTTGTGCTTACGGATAACAATCTGAACGCGACGGCCCCGAATTACGCCGTGCAGACAATTTCGCTCAGCGCCGTGGACGCGAAAGGGTCGCCAGCCGTGATACTGACCGAATCAGCAGCTTCGCTCGCCGCCGGACAGACGCTCACTCTGACCGCGAAGGTCATGGGCGTTCCGGGAGTCGGCGCCCCAACACCCGAAGGGCAGGTCACCTTCGGCACCCTTGTCAATGGAACGGTTGCGCTGGACTCGAGCGGGGTGGCCACTTGGAGCTCTTCCACGCTCCCGGCAGGCTCATACACGGTTTCGGCGACCTACTCGGGAGACAGCAATTACGTCACGGGCGCGAGTGCACCAGCTTCCTTTTCCGTCGCCCGTGGTTCAGTCAACCTGGCTGCGGTCTCCGGACAAAACTGGACCGGAACATATGGCGCCGTCGGATCGGACACCTTATGCGTCGCCGCTACGAATGCATCCGGCGCGGAGTTGTCGGGGGTGAAGGTAACCTTCAGCGGGGCGGGACTTTCCCTCTCTCCCTCGAATCCGGTCACCGGTACAAACGGCCAGGCCTGCTCGTCCGTGACCAACTCGCCTTCGGCCGGAACCTACGTTGCGTCCGCGGTTGCGGCGGGGGTGCCCGGCGTTCCCACCTTCAACCTTACGGTTAACCCAGCACCCCTTAAGGTAGAGCTTGCCGAGGATTCAAGACCCTATGGCGCCCCCAACCCCGTTTTCACCATGGGCAGGGTTCATGGACTGCTGAACGGGGATAAGATCACGGTGACGGCGACGACCACGGCAACTCTGGCGTCACCTGTCGGCTACTATCCCATCACCGAGACTTTAGGCGGTCCGGCAGCGGCCAATTACGTGTTGCAAAATCACCCCACACTCCACGTTCGCAAGGCGGTGCTCACCGTTTTCCCGGACAGTGAGTACGTGACTTACGGGCAGACGCCGGCGCCTCCGACGGGGTACTTTTTCGAGGGGTTTGTGAATGGCGATACGGCCAGTGTGATCTCCGGTGCGCCGGTGCTTTCGACCAACGTGACCTCGACCACGCCGGTGGGCCGATTCGACATATATCTGCAGCGGGGCACGCTCGCCGCGGCCAGCTATACCTTCCTTCTCGAGCCCGATGTGTTGCTTGTCCAAAAGAAGATGTTGACGCTGACGGCCAATAACCTGACCATGACCCAGGGCGGCGCGGTACCGCCGCTGACCTACACGCTGACCGGCTTTGTGAACGGAGACACGGCCAGCGTCGTATCTGGCGCTCCGCTGCTATCGACCACCGCGACTTCGAGCTCTCCGCCGGGGCAGTACCCGATCACCGTAAATATCGGAAATCTGTCCGCGGCTAACTACTCCTTCGGGCTGACGGCGAATGGGGTGTTGACGATTGATCCGTAAGGCGCTCCGGAAGGTCCGCCATTAAGCTTGTGCATTCTCTCGGAGCGAGCGAGAGTTTCTTGGCGTGTGTCCGCGCCCGTACCTTGACACACGCCTGCCCCCGCATTTCTTATCGTATTCAGGCTTTCCCTCGGTTTGCGGTTGAGCCAGTGGCTTAAGAATTGTGTGGTCCGGGAATCTGCGTTCCGCGAGAGCGCTGTGTCGAACAGGAAGCAGACGGCAGTTGGTTCAAGGGAGACAGATTCAGACCTGGTAGCAGATGAGTTTGCGCCGGGTAAGCGTCCAATCTTCGATTGCCTGGCCAGAGCCTGGGCCGGACCTGATCGCCGGCCAGGATCATTCCCGGAGACAAATCCTCATATCGGGCGCTTGGCCGGCAGCCAAGGGGCCTGTGCCTGGGTAGGCGCGGCTTTTGCGGCCGCCGGGCGAGCAAAGGAAGTGTGTGGCGACAAGTTTGGCGGCAATGTTCGCAGCGGTAGCGGCGCCGGCGGCCGGTGGAGGCAGCCTTCCCCTGCTGCTGCCGCTGCTGCTGATTCCGGTCCTTTACCTGATGCTCTTCCGGCCGCAGCAAAAGCGGCAAAAACAGTGGCAGGAGATGCTGGCTTCCATCAAGACCGGCGACCGGGTGACCACCGCGGGCGGGCTGCGCGGGACTATTCTCAATATCAAGGACGATGCGATCGTGATCCGCGTGGCTCCGGATAACATTAAACTTGAAGTGGCGAAGAATGCGATCGCCTCGGTAACGACGCAGGAGCCCTCCTCGGGTTCCTAGGCGCTCCGCGCTTTCATTCTCAGGACGAGTGAAGTGAAACGATGAAGAAGGACCTCAAGAAAAAGATTTTGCTGATCGTCGCCGTGCTGTTGATCTTCATCTACGGCATCTTCGGCGTTCCTTCCGGGCTGTCGGGCGCCGCCATCAAAGAATCCCTGACCAAGCGGATTCACCTGGGGCTCGATCTGCAGGGGGGCGCGCACCTGATTTACCAGGTGGTGGTGTCGGAAGCCGTGAACGACGAGACCAACAACGTGGTCACGGGCATCCGGCAGAACCTGAAGGCCGCCAATCTGACCTATACGCAGGTGTTCAAGCCCGATCCGGTAAAGTCGCCGGAGTTGATTCAGATCACCGGCGTCACGCCGGCGCAGGCGACCAGCATGCGCTCGGTGCTCGACGACAAATACTCCAACCAGTACGACCTGACCGGCGGCGGAGCGGACGGGACGTTTACGCTGACCATGAAGCCGACCGAGGTCAAGGCGATCGACCAACGCACGTTGCTGCAGGCGATCGAAACCATTCAGGACCGGGTGAACTCGCTGGGCGTGAGCGAGCCGGTGGTGCAGCAGTACGGGTTGGGCGACAACCAGATTCTGGTGGAGCTGCCGGGTATTTCGGACCTGGACCGCGTAAAGAGCCTTCTTTCGGAGACGGCCAGGCTGGAGATTCACGCCGTGGTGGGCGGCCCGTACAACAGCGAGCAGGATGCGACCCAGGGGCAGGGCGGCGCGATTCCGGCCGACGAGATGCTGGTGCACGGCAGCGGTAACCTGGTGTCCGGCTCCGAATCCGACAGCATTTACGTGGTGCAGCGGCTGGCGATCGTCTCCGGCACCGACTTCCGCTCCGCCGATCCCGGAGTTGACCAGAACGGGCGCCGCGATGTACGCTTCACGCTGACCAACGAGGCCGGCGACAAGTTCTACGACTACACCAGCAAGAATGTCGGCAAGGCTATGGCCGTTCTCATGGGCGGCCGCGTGCGCGAAGTCGCCAACATCCAGAGCGCGATTCGCGATTCCGGCGAGATCGTGGGCAGCTTTACGCCGGACGAGGTCATGATCCTCTCCAAGCTGCTGCGCACCGGCGCTTTGCCTGCTTCGCTGATTCCGCTAGAGGACCGCACCGTGGGTGCGTCGCTGGGTGCGGATTCGATCCGCGAAGGTGTAACGGCGGCGATCGTGGGCGTGCTGGTAGTGATGGGCTTCATGCTTATCTACTACCGCGGCTCGGGCATCAACGCCGACCTGGCGCTGTTCCTCAACCTGGTGATCCTGCTCGGCTTCATGGGATTCTTCAACGCGACGCTCACGCTGCCGGGCATTGCCGGAGTGATTCTCACCATCGGCATGGGCGTGGATTCGAACGTGCTGATCTTCGAGCGCATTCGCGAGGAGATCAGGGCTGGCAAGTCGGCCTCGGCGGCGGTGGATCAGGGATTCGCGCACGCGTGGGTCACCATTGTGGACACGCACGTAACGACCATCGTTTCGGCGGCCATCCTGTTCCTGTTCGGAACCGGGCCGGTGAAGGGATTTGCGGTGACGCTGACCTTCGGTCTGGCGGCAAACCTGTTCACGGCAGTTTATGTCTCGCGCGTGATCTTCGAGGCGCACCTGAACAAGATGAAGCCCGGCGAGATGGTGTCGATTTAGAGGCCTGAAAGGCGCGGCCGGCGCGCGCCAGAGATCGATGCACCAGAGATCGATACACCAGGGATCGATACACCAGGGATCGATTACGACGAGGAAGGCAGAGAACCAAAGTGGAATTATTTCGCAACGTCAATGTGGATTGGCTGGGCAAGAAATGGTATTTCCTCGCCTTTTCGCTGATCTTCAGCATCTCCGGCATCGTCTCGATGGCCTGGCACTGGGAACACCCGGTCGGCGGGCTGCGCAGCCCCGTCCCGCTGGGCGTGGATTTCCGTGGCGGAACGCAGGTGCTGGTGCAGTTTCAGACCACGCCGGATCTTAACAAGATCCGCCAGGCCACGGCCGCAGCGGGCCTCCGCAACGCCAACATCGTGACTTACGACGTGCCCAGCCGCCAGGAGGTTCTGATCAGCCTGCCCGAGCAGCAGCAGGAGACCTCGCTCGACGTCGGGCGCCAGCAGATCAACAATGCCCTTCGCAGCCAATACGGCACGGCGTACGACATTCGCAACGTGCAGGTGGTTGGCCCTACCGTGGGCCATCAACTCGAAAAGCAGGCGGGGCTGGCAACGGTCTATTCGCTGCTCGGAATGCTGGTCTATCTCTGGTTTCGCTTCCAGCTGATCTACGGCGTGGCCGCGGTGGTGGCATGTTTCCACGACACGTTGATCACGGTAGGCTTTTTCGCCCTCACCAACCAGGAGATAAGCCTGACAGTCATCGCGGCCATCCTCACGCTGGTGGGTTATTCGATGAACGACACCATCGTGGTCTTCGACCGCATCCGTGAAAACCTGCGCATGAACCGGCGCGAAGCGCTGCCCGACGTGGTCAACCGCAGCATTAACCAGACGCTGAGCCGGACGGTGCTCACTTCCGGCCTGACCTTCCTGACAGTGCTCTCGCTGTATCTTTTCGGCGGCCAGGTTCTGCATGGATTTTCATTCGCGTTGGTGGTGGGCATTCTCATCGGCACCTATTCCTCGATCGCCGTGGCCGCGCCCATGCTGGTGGCCTGGCAGCAATGGCGCGTAAAGCGCGGCAAGGCGGCGCCGCTGCCGGCGGCCAAGCGAGCCAGGGTGTAGCGGTTCGCAGCCCGATTGCACCGAAGTTGAGGCACTCTTTGCAAGTGGCGCGCAGTTCTGATATAGGTTGGATTCGTTTATGTGGTACCGTTTTGGATACCGGGAACAATCCCCCATTCCGCGGTGTCTAATTTAGAGGCAACCAATCTCTGACCCGAGGCTGGCCATGTTTGAAGATTCCACATTCGAATCCGCGCACAGGATCAAGAGCAAGAGCAAGTACTGGATGCTGGCGACGGGCGCAGTTAACCTCGCCGTCCTGATCGTCATCATCCTGATCCCGCTCATCTATCCCGAGGCGCTGCCCAGAGCCGCCATGCTGACGGCTCTCACTGTGCCACCGCCGCCACCCCCTCCGCCTCCTCCTCCTCCGCCGCCAGAGGTCCACGTGGTGCAGGTCAAGTCGGAGATGATGAATAACCAGCTCACCGCTCCGACCCGCATCCCCAAGGACATCAAGATGGTGGCCGAGAAGGAAGCGCCACCCTCTTCCGGCTTCGGCGTGGCCGGCATGGAAGGCCTCGGCGGCGGCGGCGTTCCGGGAGCCTTTGCCAACATGCAGTCGACCGGTCCTAAAGTGACGGCCGCTCCTCCCAGGAAAGTTGCCATCTCCGCGGGCGTTGCCGCCGGCATGCTTCTGCAGAAGACGCTTCCTATATATCCGCCCATTGCCAAGGCGGCGCGCGTCTCCGGCACGGTAATTATCCAGGCGACGATTTCCAAGACCGGGACCATCACCAATGCCAAGGTTGTGGGCGGCCCGGCCATGCTGCAACAAGCGGCGCTCGATGCTATAAGGTCCTGGCGTTACAGGCCCTATTTGCTCAACACCGAGCCCGTCGAGGTTGAAACCACAATCAACGTGGTGTTCACCCTTGGCGGCGGTTAAGAAGTGCTTTGGCCCTTCCCGACTTTTGGGAAGGGGTTTTCGCTTTGACTGAATGCGCGTTGGGAACAGGCCGCATTCTCGGTTCAACCCCCGCCGCGGCGGGTCGCAATCCACAAGAAACTCCGCAGGAGGAACGATTCAGTGATTCTCGCTCAGCTCGCACACTTCGCTTCACACGCCGCCGGCAGCTTGGCGTTTTTTCAGGATGAGGGACAGACGGTCAACTTCAGCGCCATGGGCTTGTGGGAACACATGGGATGGATGGCGAAGTCGGTCGCGATCATTCTTTTCCTTGAGTCGATCTGGTCGCTGGCCGTGATGATCGACCGCTATCTCTACTTCAACGCCGCCCGCAAGCAGTCCCGTGAGTTTGCGCCCAAGGTCGCCGGTGCGCTGAAAGACAGCAAGCTGGAAGAAGCGATCAAGATCGCCGACCGCAGCAAGAAGTCGCACCTGGCCGAGGTCGTGACCGCGGGCCTGCAGGAGTTCCGCGCGTCGGCGGGGCAGGCCACCGAACAGAGCATCGAGAGTTCGAGCCGCGCCCTGGAAAGGGCCGAGGCCATCGTGCACGCCAAGCTGAAGAGAGGACTGGCGGTGCTGGCCACCATCGGCGCAACCGCTCCCTTCGTGGGACTGTTCGGCACCGTGGTCGGCATTCTGAACGCCTTCCAGCAGATCGCCACGCAGAAGACCTCGGGCATCGGCGCCGTCGCCGGCGGTATCTCCGAGGCTCTGGTGACCACGGCGTTCGGTCTGCTTGTGGCCATCCCCGCCGTGATGGCCTTCAACTACTTCACCGGACGTGTCGAAGCCTTCGACGTGGAGATGGATAACTCCTCGAGCGAACTCATCGACTACTTCATCAAGCAGAGCAACAAGCGCTAGGCGAGGCGGCTCATGGCTTGAGCGAGAACCTTGGAGGGGCAGGGAGCCCGGTGCTTCCTGCCCGCCGGTTTCCGGATCGCCGAGAGCCAATCGGCCGCGAGCAACGCCGGCCGCGTTCCGGCCCAAAATTCAAACGCACGGAGCCCAGACAATGGGAATTGCAGTTCGTGACGAAGGCAAAAAAGTCAGTTCCAACATCAACGTCACCCCCATGGTGGACGTGATGCTGGTGTTGTTGATCATCTTCATGGTCATCACCCCCATGCTGCAGAACAAGGTGCAGATCGACATGGCCAGGGTGGACAACGCCGTCAATATGCCGGACGCCGACAAGGAAGATGCGATCGTCGTGGCCATTACCCGCGATGGCGGAGTGTTCCTCGGCCAGAACCGGATTTCGCTCGAGGAACTGGGCGGCAAGGTTCGCGATAAACTGGCGGATACGCCGGGCAAGACGATTTTCGTCCGCGCCGACGCTCGTGCGCAGTACCGGGCGGTCGAGGACGCGATTGATGCCGTGCGCACGGCCGGAGTTGAAGACGTCGGCCTCCTCGTGCAGCGGAAAGAGCCCGGCTCGGTGATGACCGGCGGCGATTAACTGTATCCCCGCGGCTGACGAAACAACTTTGCAAAGCAGTTAGAGGAGATTTAAGCCATGGCAATGTCAATGGGTGGGGGCGGTGGCAGCATTTCCGACATCAACGTCACGCCTATGATCGATGTTTTGCTGGTGCTGTTGATCATCTTCATGGTCATCGTGCCGGTTACCCCCAAGGGCCTGGATGCGCTGGTGCCGCAGCCGCCCAAGAACCCGCAGCAGCAGCAGCAGCCGAATGACCGCACCATCGTTGTCCAGGTGCTCTACCATCCCGGCCAGGTGCAACCGGGCTACAAGATCAATGAAACCGACGTCGACCACCACGACCTGCTGCAGAAGCTGACCGATATCTACGCCAACCGCGCCGAGCGCGTAATGTTCATCAAGGGTGACGACGATGTGAACTTCGCCTACGTCGCCGACGTGATCGATATCGGCAAAGCAGCGGGCGTGGACCACATCGGGTTAATGACGCCGAAGATCATGCAAGGCCAGTAACGCGCCGCGTTTCGCCGGCTGGGGACGATCGGCGAATGCGACGCCTTTGCCCTGCGCAGCCAAACCAATTCAGGACTGTTTCATTCGCCGAAGGGGTGTACAATTCTTTTTCGCTGGTTTCGGAGATTTGCACCCGCCTCCAGCGCAAAAGATTCCAGGCGTGCCGATTCGAAGCGCGGCCTGAAGGAGAAGGACGAAAACATGAATGGAACCGCACGAATTTCGGCGCTCGCGGTTGCCTTGGCGGGCATGGTGCTCTCCATGAGCGGGTGCAGGCAACTAGAGGCTCGCGACCAATTGAACAAGGGAGTGGATGCTTACAAAAGCGCCCATTACGAAGAGGCGATCGGACACTTCCAAAGGGCCACGCAGCTCGATCCCAGCCTGCCCATGGCCAAGAGCTACCTGGCCACGGCACTGGCGCAAAATGTGGTTCCCGGCCTGGATACCCCGGACAACCTGAAGACCGCGCAGCAATCCATCGGTATCTTCCAGGAGATCCTGGACAAGGACCCGACAGACGTCAACAGCCTGAAGCAGATTGCCGGAATTTACTTCAGCGTCAAGAAGTATGACGACGCCAAGACCTGGCAGAAGAAGGTCCTGGCCGTCGATCCCAAGGACGCCGAAGCCGCCTATACCGTTGGCGTAATCGACTGGACCCTTGCGCACATGAACGCGCTCAAGGAACTGGTGCCCGCGGGCGTCAATGACGATGGCGAGGGTAATGTAAAGGCGCCCAAGAAAGTGCTGCAGGCGATCAGCGAGGAGAATGCTCCGCTGGTTGCCGAGGGCCTGGAGTACCTGAATCAGGCCATCGCCGACCGCGCCAACTACGACGACGCCATGACCTACCTTAACCTGATGTACCGGCGCAAGGCGGATGTCGATTATGCCAATCCCAGCGAGGTCAAAGACGACGTTGCTGCGGCCAAGGACTGGACCACCAAGGCCATGGGCACCCGCAAGGAAAACGAAGAGAAGAAGAACAAGGGACCGGGCGGCATCACCATCGACTCCAGCGGCAATATGAAGTAGCTGCCGCGCTCACAAGCAAAACACGAACGGCCTCCGCTCTGAGCGGAGGCCGTTCCGTTTTTGCCCGGGATTCGATCGCGCGCATAACCGGCGCGGTACAGGTCAACTTCGAGGGGCCTTATTTTGCGCCTTGCTTAAGGACCTGTTCGGCGAAGTAGTTGTGGACCTGCGCCTGGTTGCGCATCACTTCGAAGAACGCGCTGCGCAGCAGTTGCGCCCGCGCCGAGCGCAACTGCTGGCGGATCCACTGCTGGACGTTGGGATCGTTGAGCGTGCGCTGCCCGGCTGCCTCGCGCGAAAGCAGCTTGTAGATGGAGAAGCCGGCCGTTCGGCGCATCGCGCCGGCGCCCTGCGTGATAGGAAGAACCTCGGTGAACTGGCCGGGTTTCAGCTTTCCGATGGCGTCGTAGACTTCGGGATTTTCGCGCAGCTGCGACTCGAAGACGAATCCCATGTCGCCGCCATTGGAAGCCGTGTTCGGATCTTCGGAGAAGTTCTCCGCTACCGCGGCAAAGTCCTCGCCGCTTTCGAGCTTGCTATAGAGCGCCTGGATCTTCTTTTTCGCGTCGGTCTCGCTGGTAGCCTTATTGTTCTGCAGATTGGCATTGGCGCCCTCGGGCGACGGCGCCGCCGTAACCACAATCTCGGCGATGCCGTAGCGTGGCTCGATGAGGTTGAACTCGGCCTTGTGCGCGGCGTAGTAGCTGCCGATCTCCGCGTCCGTAATGTCGATCTTCGACTCCACCTCTTTATTGAGCAGCTTGGCGCTGGTCAGGTTGCGGCGCAACTCGCGCTTGAAGTCGTCGAGGGTTACGCCCATCTCCTTCAGGTGCTTGTCGAAGCCCTCCTGGGTGTAGGGCGCCTTCAGCTCGGTCAGCTTCGCGTTCACGTCTTCATCGGAGGCGGCGAGGTTCAGCTTGGCCGCGCGCTGTTGAATGATCTCCGAGTTGATCATCTGGTCGAGGATGCTCAAGCGGGTGATGTTGGCCTGCTCCGGCGACGTCTCCTGCGGATTGTCCCCCACCGTCGCCCGGTAGTTTCTTTCCACCTCCGAGCGTAAGATCTCTTTGCCGTTGACGGTGGCCGCCACATCGGGTGAAGGCTGGCGATGGCAGCCGGCCACAGCCGCCAACAGGCCACAACTAACCAAGAGAAGGGCGGCGGCGCGGCCGCGCGCCCGGCGAAATGCTTCGACTTGCAACCTGATGTCTCCTCCGGGGCTGCGCGATGCATCCCAGCAATCCAGAATAAATCCGCCAGCCGGTGCGCCGATACCGTTCTAGCCGCTTACTTTCCTGTCCCTGAAGGAGCCGCGGGCTGGGCCGTCGTTGCCGGACTACCGGGCGGCTCTTCACCGGCCGCGCGCAGCGCGCGATCGATGACCATCCACACCTTCTCTTCGGGCACCGCGCCGTCGATGCGCTCGCCGTTGACGAACAGCGCGGGCGTGCCGTTGATGCCCAATGCATCGGCTTCTTTGGCTGAAGCGCGAACCTGCGATTCATCCTGCTTGTCCATGCAGGCGCTCAGTTTGTCTTCGTCCAACTTGCCCAGCGTGGCCTCCTGGCGCGCGATGCGGTCGAGCGATTGGAAGCTCTTCTGCATGTTGCGGTCTTCGCCGTTCACTTCCTCGCCGTGAGAGTGCAGGTAGTCCACATAGGTCCAATACACGTCGCCGCTCTGCGCGGCCAGGCAGTTGGCGTCCACCGCGGCGTGCATTGCCCAGGGGTGCAGTTCGGTGAGCGGATCGTCCTTGTAAATAAATCGAACCTTGCCCTTGTACCGCTCGAACGTGGAGGGAAACAGCGACTGGTGCATGCGCGCGCAGTATGGGCACTCGAGATCGTCGAAGTTGATGACCGTGACTTTGGCCGTGGGGTTTCCGCGAATGGGCCGGCCGGTCACGTCGATGGAGAAAGCCGGATCCTTGACCAGGTCGAATGTCTCGAGGCGCGCCAGCGTCTTGTTGTCCTTGGAGATGAGGAAATTGACAACCGTGGATTTGGTGCCGCGCGAGAGCGTGACGGGCAGCGAATCGTAATCGGGAATCTGGCTCGGCGTGCGCGCTCCCAAAGTCACGGAGTAGTCCTCGGGTACGCTATATTCCGAGCGCACCAGCACTTCGATGTGCCGGTCGAGTGTCGCGTCGGGCGCCGCGGATGGAGCGGGTTGCGCTTTGCAGCCTGCGGCCAGAGCCAGTGCGAACAGGCCGGCGAATAGTTTGCTCTGCGACAAAGATAAGTCCTCTAATGATAAGGATACTCCAGCGCGCGTGCGCTTCTGTCGGACGATTGCACGCACCGTCCGAGTTATTCCAGCCGAGCCCCGCGGTCGATCTGAACGGCCTGTGATTTCGGGACGCTGCAAGGCTTTACGATGCAGCGGTGGTCGCGCTTGCGAGTTGGTAGAACCTTGCCGGATCGCCGTGCTTGAACAGTGCATACCAGGCCTCGAGCGCCGGCTCGCTGTATAAGTCGAGCAGTTTGAAAATCTCGTATGCGAAATCGACGGGAGCGATGCCGCTGGCGGTGATCAGCTTCGCATCGGCGACGGCCGGCGAATTCACGTAACTGGGTCCGCCGCGATAACCGCTTGCCGCAAGGTATCCCGGCGCATTGCTTGTGTGCCGGCGATCGTCGAGCAAGCCGGCGCGCGCCAGTGCCAGCGTGGCGGCGCAGATGGCGGCCACAGCCTTGCCGGAAGCCAGGAATTCGCGGGCTTTGTCGATGGCCTGAGGATTGGCGCCGCTCTCCCAGCTCTTGCCGCCGGGCAGGATCAGCAACGCGCTCGAGTCGGGCGAGACCTCACCGAGCGGCAGATCGGGCTCGATGCGCACGCCGCCGATGGTCATTACGGGTTTGCGCTCGAGAGCCACCGTCTTGACGCGATAGCGGCCCGGCGCACGCTGGAAGTCGGGATTGTTGATGCCGGCAATGGCAAACGCCGCCTCCCAATCCGCCATAGTGTCGAAGACGAATAAATGAACTGTTTCGGTACCCATTGCACTTCCTGGGATTATTTTACGTTCACGCGGCCAACTAAACCGGGAAGTCAGAACCTGCGGCCGGCGAGGCGGTTTCACAAGGTCGCTCTTACCAGTTGGTAATCGACCCATCGGGGCGAAAGTACGTCTGCGCCCGGGCTGTTACAGGTTCAGTGATCTCGGCGATCTGGGTCAGGTACTTGAAATCGAGTTCTACGCCCAGGCCGGGTCTCAAGCTGGGATAGAGCTTCCCGTCCTTGAAGTCGAGGCACACGGGAACATGAGGCAAGGTTCTTCCCTGGTAGTTGTACTCCATCAGAACCGGACCGGAGAATGTGCTGAGGCAATTCACCAGCGCTGCCGTGGCGATGGGGCCGGTAAAGTGCGGAACAATGCCGACGAAGTGCGTCTCGCAAAGCGCTGCGATCTTCATCATCTCGGTGATTCCGCCAACGTTGGGAAGGGTCGCGCGCACGAAATCGATGGAGTGCTCTTCGACCAGCCGGTTGAAGTCCCATCGATTGCCCCATTCCTCGCCCGCAGCCAGCGGCACATTCACTTTGCTGCGAAGGATGGGCAGGTCCTGCTGAAAGGCCTCGGTGCGGACAGGATCCTCGACGAAAAATGGCGCCAGGCTCTCGATCTCGTCGCATCCGCGAATGGCTTCGGCCAGATCGAACCGCTGGTGGAAATCGACGGCCCACTCGCCGTCCACGCCCACACCCTCTCTGGCCTGGGCGCACTCTTCGCGCAGGTGCGTGATGCGCTCGCGGGTGTTGTAGGTGGTGTTCGCGGGAGCATCCATGGCGTCGAAGCGGAATGCCCGATATCCCGCGGCGATGGTCAGCCGGGCACGGTCCTTGATTCCCATCTCCGGCGTAATTCCCGGAATGATGCCGGCGGTGTTGTAGAGCTCGCAGTAGTTGCGAACCGCGCCGCCCAGCAGCTCGTGCACGGGACATCCGAGGGCCTTGCCTTTGATGTCCCAGAGCGCCAGATCGAGAGCGCCGATGGCATCTGTCCTTTCCCGCCCCGCCGGGTAGAAGAAGGCGCGGTTCATGTCCTGCCAGAGTTGTTCGATGTGCTGCGGGTCTTTGCCGATCAGCCGGCCCGCGGACGGCGAAAGGGTATCCTTGGCGCCGCCTTCGCCGATGCCGGTGATTCCCGCATCGGTTTCAACCGTCACCACGACATCGCTCTGATTGAAAAGCGGATTGGGATTGGGCGGCAGATACGCCCGCACGCGCGTCACCTTCATCTTTGGAATGGCCGCGACCGCTTTGCGGCCGATGGTGGTTCCCGCGGCGGCGGCAGCAAGTCGACGAAGAAACGATCTTCGATTCATGACGAGTCACAACTCCTTTCGGCGCGCCGATTCGCGTCAATACGCCGGCGGCAGCGCGGGATTGGGAAACACGGTATTGGCGCGGCGAATATCTCCCGCGGAGCCAAAGCTGGCCAGCGTGATGCTGTAAAGCCACTCCGACTCATCGCGCGTGACCGCACCCACCGAGCCCAGCTCATAGCGCCTGTAGCCCAGGCTGATGCCGCAGCAATCCCAGTTATACGTGGCCTGCACGCCTCCATATTGCAGCACATTCTGCACAAAGTCGTATCCGGCGTTCACGGCCAGGTTGAAACCGGTGCGCGTGGCCTTGCCGATATAGAGAAAAGGCTGCACCAACTGACTCTTGGTCAACGAGGCAACGGTGCCGTTTTCGTCCACGGCGTTGAGCAGTGAGTGGCCCACGCCCAATGTGGTCGCTCCCCAACTGTAGCCGGCAAAAACATTGTCCGCACCGAGCCGGCCGGCCTTGGGGTCGTAGTCCAGGTCCCATTGGATGCGCAAATTATCGATGGCATTGAAGCGCAGCCGCGAGATGACCGGCGAAAGGTTGCGCGGGGAAGTGAGAAACGCGATGGCGCTGAGGTCGAGCGTGGAGTCGAATACATTGCGGCGATTGGGAATGAGCGCGCCGCCGAAGGTGGGATCGATGTAAAAGACCTGCGCGATCTGCCAGCTGGCCCACTCGCGCGGCGTATCTGGACACGCGCCGGCGATCGCATCGGCGGCAGCGCAGGACTTAGGTTCAGTGGGGCGCAGATAGAAGCGCTGCGTAAGCGAGTAGCCCACCTGGTTGGTGTCCGTAGCAATGTCGGTGGTGTCGACCAGCAAAACGTTGCGCTCCACCGTGCCGATGCCGGTGACGAAGCGATACGTGATCTCCGGTTCGATCACGTGACGCAGCTCGCGATGCCAACGCCCGAGGGTGAAATCGCGCTCAAAGGCCGGCGGCCGGATGTCGAGGGATGCTTCGACGTCGCTGCGGTTCAGCTCGTCGTGGCTTACCGCGGGAATGCCGTTGTTGGCGCCGGTTAGGTCGGGAATCTGGCTGCTCGAATAGAACGTGTCGCGCACCGCGCCCTCGGGCACAAAGCTCCAGCCGCCGGCCTCGATGGGCAGCGAAAGATGCGGATAGAGATCGACGCGGCCCACGTTGTGCGCGTGGAAGCCGGGCTCGGAGCGGCCCAGGTGGTCGATCGAGGACGCAAAACTCCAATAAAGAGGGGTGGTGAAAAGCGGCCGGTCGAGCACGTCGTAGCGCACGTTGGGCAAGTGCAGGATTCTCACTTCATCGCCGTTCGTGGTGCTGGCGAAGGACTGAAATCGGTCCAGCGATACTGAAGGAACGAATCCATTGCGCGAGTGCGTGAGCGAGACATCGCTCGAAACCTCGGAGTTTGTGGCCACCGCGTAGTTGTCGTCGAAGAGCAGCCGGTACACATAGCTGGAGAGATATTCGACATTGGCGGCGGCGTGCAGGTCGGTCGAAAAATCCTTGCGGCCGATGGCGGCAATGTCCACTCCGCCCTGGTTGACCAGCACGTTTGTTGGACCGGCGGGCAAAAACGCGGTCTTTGAGATTGCGGGCGTTGGATACTCGGTCGTCTCTACGCCGCGGTCGAAAAGAGCATTCCAGCGCACGGTGAGATGATCGAGGCCGGGTCCCTTGTAGCGGAAATCGCCGTTGGGAGCCCAGCCGCGCTTGGAGTAATACTCCGTCCCGACAATCATATCCATGCTGCGATTGATCGCCCAGTAGACCTGATCGCCGAGGACGAGTCCCTTGATGGATGAGTTGCTGGCCACGGGGATCAGCAACCCTGACTCGCGGCCGATATCGTTCACGGGATGGCGGAGATAAGGAAGATAAAACAAGGGCACACCGAGCACTTTGAAAAGTGTGTTTTTGGTCGAGGCCTTCTCGTTGGCGAGCTCGATGGAGCGCGAGATCAACTCCCAATCCGGGTGGGGCAGGCGGCAGTTGGTCATGGTGCCGTCGACGATGCGGTAGTTGCCCTCGCCAAGCTGCAGCAGCACCCGCCCGGAGAAAAGAAACGGGTTGGGCGTGCTGTAGACGATCGAGCGTCCGGCGCGGCGTACGCCGATCGATCCATCGACGTGATAAAAACGCGCCGTGTGCGTGTCCAGGCGCAGGTCGCCGTGATCGGCGTTGATGACTACGTCGTCTGGCCCGCCGGAGAGCTGCAGATGGCCCTCCGCTTCTACTTCAGTGGTTTTGCGGTTGTAGGTCACCTTGTCGGCGCGCAGAACGTAATCGCGATAGTCGAGTTCCCTGACACCGTAGAGCGTTCCAATGTCGCCGGCCCATGTCTGGCGATCCGCAACAATTCTCACCGGCGTTCCGGTTGGGACCGGCGGCTCGGGCTGGGCGATGGGGAGCATCTCCTGGCTGGGATCGTCGGGAAGAGCAGGGCCGGAATCGCCCGCATTCTGTGTCGACGATTGCTGCTGAGGGGTCTGCTCGGGCGGAGGTAACGAATTGGTCAACACCTGCGCCTCGAAAGGCATAGGACAGAGAGCCAGCAGCGTGATAATTACTAGAGTGCGGGCACGCATTCCAGGGACCAAGGCTCAGCATAGCAAAGGCTGCCGCAATCTCTTGGACGCGCGCCGGGCGGCTCTGGCTACAGGACGGTCTTTGGGCGCGAGGCAGCGGCTCCGCGCCGCTCGTCGCGGGGGCTTCGCGCACGAACGCGGCGCTGTCGGCCTCAAAGGTCTGGTCTACCGTCGCGAATGGATCCGTATTTCAAATTCTCCGCGCCATCTCCTCCCTCAAAACCGTAACGTCCGGAATGCCCCTGCTCTGCGGGAGCATTCCGCACTTGATAACGGGGAGAACGACCAACCCGGACTGAAGGGACATAAAAGCCTTGAGCACACTGGCAACGCAACCGAATGCAGAGCTCTCGTGGAAGCAGGAAGTGAACCGGCGCCTTGCCGCGCACAAGAGCCGGCAAGCTTCAAACAGCGCGATTGCGCCAGCGCCCGCCGAAGCGCCGCAAACCGAAAAATCGCGCGCCGCACTGGCTGCGGCC
>JBAUBR010000355.1:0-17339 GCA_049676965.1 Occallatibacter sp. | reverse complement strand
CCAGAAGGCGCAGTCGGCAGCCGACGCGGCCAACCAGGCGGCAACCGCGGCCGGCCAGCAGGCGCAGCAGGCCAACTCGACCGCGCAGACGGCGTCCAATCACGTCGATCAGTTAAACGGCACGGTGAACGGCCTCGACCAGTACAAACAGGTCAACGCCATTGAGATCAAGTTCCACGGCAGCCAGCCGACTCTTTCCGCAGATGCCAAGAGCCAGCTCGACCAGCTGGCCGCCAACCTGACCGGCCACCAAGGCTACGTCCTTGAGATGTCGGCACAGTCGCCCGGCGCGGGCAGCGTCGGCATCCAGAGTTCCGAGCGCCTTGCCGAAGCGGTCAAGCGCTATCTTGTAACCGAACACCAGATTCCCGTCTACCGCATGCACGCCGTGGCACTGGGCAACGCAGTTGACCAGGCCAACGCGACCGACGACAACGGCAAGCCGGCCCGCATCAGGACCAGCAGCGTCAGCATCCGGTTGATGGAAAACAGTTTGGCGGCCCAGGATGCTACTTCTCCCCATGGAGTGGCTTCCTCGAACGGAGCGGAGCGGCCCTAAGTCCGCGCAGCCACTTCCCCGAGGCTCTTTTCCGCGCCAGGCGGCTTACCCCGCCGTCCGGCCGCCAACCAAGCTCTCGAAACACGAGAGAACCAAGGCAACTTGGCCCCCGCTCATAACGGGGGCCGTTTTTTGTCTGCGCCAATCGAATTCCACCGCAATTTCGGGATCGCCGTGCCCATGGAGCACAGCCGCTGAGTTGACGCGACCATCAGGGAGCGGCAACCTCCCGTGGGCTTCGGTGGTTGCAGTAATCCTGGAATTGCTATAGGTCCCCGTGCTGCGCCCGGATCTCTTCCCGGATCGGAAGCCATCAGTTCCAGGTATTGGGAAAGATGCCGTTCTCTATTCCCTCGTACCCGGAAAACTGGACCGCGGCACCGTCCACCCACTGTTGGCCATTCCACTGGATCGCGCATGCCTCCCATTGCAGAGAAGTAGGCGCCATACATTCCCCTTTCTTCAGGGAATCGAAGGCGCTGTGCATTGCTTGCACATGCTTTGAAGCATTGCCCAACCAGTCCGCCGCCTCCGTAGGTCATCCCGCAGCGCCAATCCACCGTTACCTGATACTTGAGGATGTGGCCCTTTGCCAGAACCATATCTTTCACCACTTTTTCTGCCCACTTTTCCATGATGCGGTTCAGTTGGTCGGTAATCGGAACCAGGTTCTCCGCGACTCCCGGGCCATGAAGATGATGGTTGAGCAAGTGGCCCTGAACCCACGCCCGTTTGGCGTGTCCGGTGGCCTTGGTATTGAAATAACTCGTCCACCATGAGGATTTGCCATCGGGCTCGCTCCCCTGGGGACCGTTGATCGTCAACGGAAAAGCCAGCATTCGCCGCGTAAACGTGTGCGAGGTCAACGGATCGCAGGGCGGCGAAAGCGTTACCTTGTCGAGATAATAGACCTGGGTGAGTGGCACTTTCAGGTTCGTCACCCATCCATTCTGAAGCGCCGCGACCCAGGCATTCTGGTCGGTCTGCCCCGGAGGCATGGGCGGAATCGCCTGTATTCCAAAGTGTGCCATGTCGCCTCTTTCGCGAGTATTGTACACGCTCTCTAAAGTGCGAATCTGCCGCGGCTGCTCTCCCAAAACCTCGTCGCCACTCAGAAAAGCGGGTAAGCCGAGATCGCGGACAGCTACCCATTCGCCCACTCCCGTTTTGCGGTGATATGCTCGCAGGGCGACTCCCCATCCGCAAATCGGTTTTCCGGAGTGACCATGTCTCGTCTCCGCGTTGTGTCCCTGTGCTTCTTCGCGCTCGCCGCGACTGCTCTTTCCTGTTTGGCGGCCGACCGCATTCTCTTCGACCGCCTCGGCCCCACGCAGGCAGCCCTCTTCATCTCCAATGCCGATGGCTCCGCGGAGCGGCCTCTCACCCAGCAGGGTTCGCTTGACTACAATCCTTCCTGGTCTCCAAAGGGCGATTGGATCGCCTTCACATCGGAGCGCGCCGGCTCGGCCGACCTCTTCCGCATTCATCCCGACGGCACCGGTCTCGAACGCCTCACCGACGACCCGGCGTACGACGACCAGGCTGCCTTTTCTCCCGATGGCGCCCGGATCGTCTTCGTCTCCACCCGGGCCGGCGGAAGGGCAAACCTCTGGATCCTCGACGTGGCCAGCCACAAAGCCTCGCCGCTCACCTCAGGAAACGGCGGGGATTTCCGCCCGTCCTGGTCGCCCGACGGCGCATGGATTGCTTTCTCCTCGGATCGCGACAGCGACTTTCCTCCCGCCAAAGGCAGATGGGAACGCCTGCACCTGGTCGACATCTACCTCATCCATCCCGACGGCACGGGGCTCAAGCGCATCTCGCAGCATGGAGGCTTTTGCGGCAGCCCCAAGTGGGCAGCAGACAGCAAAAGCGTCGTCACCTATTGCATGTCGGCGCAGGATACTTGGACTCATCGCTTCGGCTACGGGGAGGGTGACGACAATCTCTTCAAAATCGACATCGCCAGCGGCGCAGCAACTCCTGTCGCTGCCGGCGCTGGCGTCAAACTGCTCCCAACGGTGCTGTCCTCGGGCGAGATTGCGTATCTTCGCCGCGACAAAGCCGAGCACGGCGTCTTTTATTCCAGCGGCAAGCCGGGACCCAAGGGCGCCGATCTCCGCGCTCCCTCCTGGTCGCCCGATGGTGCGCACGTGGTCTACAGCCGCTACAGCTCCAACCACACCGCCGAGCCGGTGAAAGTCTGGAGCCGGAATCCGAATTTCGACCTGTACAGCACCGCGTGGCTGCCTGCCTACGATCCCAGCGGAGAGCACCTGGCGGTAACGAAGATGAGCGCTAACGGCGAAACGACCAGCCTCCTCATCGTCGATGAAGGCAAGCCGGCGCGCTCGATTCTCGAGCAGAAGGGATTGATCCTGGGTCCGTCGTGGTCTCCCGACGGCAAGCAGATCGTGGTCGGCGTGGGAATCTTCACCGCTTTCCTCGATGACGAGGCTGGAGCAAAGAAGCCTATCGACTCGATCAACGGAGGCGCGCAGGTGGGCATCGTCAACGCCGACGGTTCCGGCTTCCACCTCGTCACGTCGGGCAACAGCAACAATGCATTCGCATCCTTCGGGCCCGATGGCAAGCACATTGTCTACCGCACCACCGGCCCGGATGGCGATGGCCTGCGCATCATGAATCTCGACGATCGCTCGATCACGGTGCTGACCAAGGAGTGGGACAAC
The DNA here is from genome assembly GCA_049676965.1 of Occallatibacter sp. GTDB lineage: Bacteria > Acidobacteriota > Terriglobia > Terriglobales > Acidobacteriaceae > Telmatobacter. Next base: position 14,087 of record JBAUBR010000355.1, on the reverse strand, counting down.
TTTCCCATCTGGTCTCCGCGCGGAGACCTGATCGCTTTCATCCGCAGGAACGGGGCCGATTTTGAAGTATTCACCATCCATCCCGACGGCACGGGCCTGAAACAGTTGACCCACACTCACGGAAATGACGCTCACCTGGCGTGGTCTCCCGACGGGGAACGGCTCTTGTTTTGCAGCAGCCGCATGGGATTCAAAGACGAAGTGGTGTTGATCGGCGCTCCGCAGCCCTACGGCGAGGTCTTCGTCATGCGCTTCGACGGCACCCAGGTCGAGCAGCTCACCGATAACCAATGGGAAGAAGGCGGACCCGCCTGGCAGCCGCACAAACCGGTGTTGAGCGCCCGGACCGCCCCGGCGCAGTGAAGCTGCGTGCTCCCGCGAAGCATTTGCCGCGATTGGCGGCGGTGAACCCCCGTCGAGACGACGAAATGGGGGTTCTGGCTCGATGGATCTTCCTGGTACGACCTTGGTGCGAGAGTCAGTAACACTCGTTACTTACCAAAGTGTATTCAAGTGCTATTCACAAACCCTTCGCCGAGGTTGATGTTTCTATATAGGGTGTTTCAACGAGCCGCGCGGGCAAAGGAACGCAATCAACCGCCGGTTCATGCCGGGAGAAGTAGCATCAGGTCGAGTTGAACTGCTCCCGCCTGGTAAAACAAATGGCCCATTCTGTCGATATAGGGCCAGGGACAAAGTACATGCCGCATCGCCTCTATTCTCTCGATTCAACGGCCCGCAAGGACGAGGGTCCATATGCGGCCGCCGAATCTTCTCCCGCTGTGCAATACAGCGCGGATGCCGCGAGGCACTGCGCCTATAACCAGACCCGGCAGCGATTTGTCGGCGCCGATGTGAGCGCCGGGGATTTCTCCATCGCCAATCTCGACAACCACCTGCCAACGCTCGCCCTCAACTCCGGCGCGGGTCTGTGGCTGGTCCCGTTCCGGGGCATCTCGCCAACCAGCGTGCGTGTCCCGGTCGACCTGATTTACCTGGGCCGGAGCGGCACGGTCATTGAAACCGTCGAGTCGTTCCCCATCTCCAGTGTCTCCGCTACCAGCGCGCCTGCCGCCAGTGTCCTTGTCCTGCCGGCGGATACGATCCGCTCCACCGAGACCCAGGCGGGCGATCAACTCATTCTTTGCGCGCCCGAGGAGATGAAGCAGCGCCTGCGCCAGATGGCCAGCGCGGTCGCCGATGCCAAACCTGAGCAAACCGTCGCTTCTACTGGCGAATCATCTCCTCGCGCCACCGCCCGCGTGCTGCAGTTTGAAGATCGCTCCCGGCCAAAGAATCCCGCGGAAGCGGCTGCCGCCGCGGATCGCACCCCCGTGGTGCTGTCCAGCCCGGCGGCGCCCTCGATTCCGGAACCGCAACAGACGGCTCCTGCCGAACCGGCGCAAACGAATGTGAAGCCGGCCAAAAGCTGGCTGCAGCGCTTTTTGTCTCCCGATCCGCCCAATCCGAGGAAAGCCGCACGCGAGTCTTTGCCCGGCCTGGCTGCCTATTTCTTCACCGGCGGCGCTCCCGCGGCGCACGCCATTCGCGACATCAGCCCGACTGGAATGTACGTGCTCACCAGCGAGCGCTGGTATCCGGGCACGGTAATAAGAATGACCATCACCTACCGGCTTGATTCGACCGCCGAGCGCTCCATCACCCTGAATACCACGGTGGTCCGCTGGGGCAACGACGGCGTGGGCCTGCAGTTCGTGCTGCAAAACCCCAAAGACCGACGGCAGGGCCAGCCCGACGGCGCGGACAAGGCGCAAGTCGATCGATTCATCAAGCGGATCAAGATCGCAAAACGCTAGGTTGTCCCTTATCCGGGAGCCATCCCGCCGCCGCTCGAGTGTTCATCTCCGAAGATGTTTCAAGAGACCACAGCCTATCGGCCAAAAGCCACTGAGAGCGGTCGGCGCATGCTCCTGTAGCGGCCTGGGGTAACTCCTGTCCGCTCCAGGAATACCGTCGTGAAATGACTCTGACTCGAAAACCCTACCGCGGCCGCAATGTCGGCCAGGGGGAGATCGGAGTTGACAAGCAACTCCCGCGAATGGCCCATTCGTCGTGCCAACATAAAACTGTGCAGCGTCATCCCCGTGCTGGTGCTGAATGCCTTTCCGAAGTGGTACTTACTCAGACCGGCGGCGCGGGCTATCTCGCCCGTTGTCAAGTTACGGTGGAGAGAAGAATCGATATAATCCACAGCTTGCCTGAGTTTGTTTCCCGAAAGCCCGCCTTTGTATCGGTCCAGCTTCAGTTTCCCGATGGAATACCGCTGAATAAGTCCCTCAGCCACCATTGCGCATAGATGCTCGGCGAAGAGCGGTCCGGTGGGAAAGCCGGTTCGGATTTCGGAACGGATTTTCAGCATGAGATCGCGCAGGATATGATCCGTCCCGTGCCATCGCTGCGCCAGCTCAAAGGCATCGCCGGATCGAGGACTGGAAATCATCGATTGCAAGACTTCGGGCTCTATTGACAAGATGATTCCCGTGGCCTCGCCCTCGAACCTGAATCTCCTCACCTCGTAGGGCGCCAAGACATCGGCGCTCCCGTTCTCGAGAATAGTCTCGCGTTCCCTGCCGGCTTCGAAAAGAACCCGCTTGGCAGGCTGAGGAGTGAACGTTAAGGCCACAAGATAGTAGGGAATCCAATGATCCGGTAGCTCGAACGCCGTCATACGGTGTTCTTCCATGAGGAACCCGTTGCCGAGGACGGCGGGAGCAGCGAGGCGCGGCGTGGTGCTCAAAGCCGTTTGGCGCTGACCTTTGACCACCATTTCGAGGCGGGCAGTCGACATGGGATTTCGCTCCAATCGTTGCGAGCAGTTACCGTCGAATCCGATCAACGCGAAAACAAACGGTCTCTCCAATTCAGTTCGGCGGACCTGTCGCCGGCACCTTATCAGCCGGATTTCCAGGCACCTCGGCCCAAAAACAACACCGCTCGTTTTTGAAAGACCGAGACTGACACGGCCCTGTAACGTCGCTACCACACTCGATCATTTCCTGACTGGAGGACGCCGGCCAAATCAGAGGGACTTATGAAAGACTTCCCGGATGCAAAATCCCTGTGATGTGCGGCGGAAAGGTGGCAGTGGGCGTGTATCGATCATGGCCACCGACACAAGGAGAATAGCACGGCTTCGAGTTTCTTCGAGCGCGGAGTTCCGGCTATCGCCCTTAGTGCGGGTTTCGCCACACCTGCGAACCCTCGCGGTCAGGAAAAAACAGGATGCGGCGCGCGGGGCGTGGCCCAATTGCGAGTGCAGTTTCTCGCCATGACGGATTGGGCCGCATGGTTGTTTCGTCGCATTCCAAGCGAGGTTCGATATGACTTCAGGACGCCGCGGTTTCCTCGCCAAGGTTGCGATCTGCGCCTTGCTTGTGACCGCAACCGCACCGGCAAAAGCCCAGTCGGGCGGCCCCATCGGTGGTGTTACCAATTCCGACGCGGCGTGGATCGGCGTTGCCGTAGGCGTCATCGGCGTGGGAATCGGCATCGGCGTCTTTTACGCCCTTCATCATGGCCACTCTCTCAGCGGTTGCGCGGTTTCCGGTTCCAACGGCATTGAACTCCAGAACCATGGCGATCAGCAGACTTACGCACTTATCGGTGAAGTATCGGCCATCAAGCCGGGAGACCGAGTCCGGGTTTCGGGAAAAAAGGAAAAGAAGAATTCCGGCGTCACGCAACAATTCCTTGTTGAAAAGCTGAACAACGACTATGGCGTCTGCACCGAGCTTGCGAAGTGATAGGCGGCTGCAAGAATCGTTTTTTGGTTGTGCAACTCTGCAAGTGCCGTTCCTCATGCACTGCACATGCGAATCAGTTCACCCGTAGCCAGGAGGTCGAACAGGAAGTCGATCTCTTTCCCGATTGAGAGGCCACCATGCAAATAACTCGAATCAGCAAGCCCTCCCCCATTTCGACCGGAGCACTCATGTCGAAGGCCGAGATATCTACCAAGTCAACAGGCCGGTCTGCGCGCCGGCGGCTGCACCTCGCCCTCTGTGTTTTGGCGGCGCTTCTGCTCGCGGTCAGCTCATCGTCGATAAACGCTCAGGGCGCGAAACATGCCCTCGACTACACCTCCATCGTCATCTTCGGCGATTCGCTCTCCGACACCGGCAATTTAGCGTATCTCTCCGAAGCCAAGTACGGGGTGCGGATTCCGGGCCCGGCCGCCGATTACACGGATGGGCGCTTCACGGACGGCGCCGACACGCTGCCGGCGGCCGAGAACTACTTCGGCGTATGGGTTGAGCAGCTCGCGGCGATGCTCCCCGCGAAGCCGGAGATCAAGGACTCGCTCGACGGCGGAACGGACTATGCTTACGGCTTCGCCACCACGGGCAGCGGCACCGGCTTATTCACTTTCGGCCCATCGGATTCGCTTTCAGTCAACGTCGAAAACATTGGCCAGCAGATCACCGACTATCTCGCCACCCACCCCAAAATTAACGATAAGACGCTCTTCGTCGTCTGGGGTGGTGCCATCGACGTACTCTACGCCACCTCGGAGGAAGACGTGGTCGACGCGGGAATCGACCAGACCCTCAATATCCAACGCCTTATCGATGCCGGAGCTACCCAGTTCATCGTCCCCAATCTTCCTCCGCTGGGGTCGGTTCCTCTGCTCAGCGGCTCTCCTGCCACGTCGGTTCCCGCGACCGAGGAGAGCGTCCTCTATAACGACGTTCTCGGCGAGGGTATTGCGTTCCTGCGCGATTTCAACCATAGGAAGCACGTGCGGCTGTCGCGGCTGGACGTTTTTGCGCTCTTCAATCAGATCATCGCCTCGCCGTCCAAATTTTCCCTGGCGAACGTGACCGCCAGTTCGCAGGGCACCGCGGTCGACCCGGACACATATCTCTTTTGGGACGATCTGCACCCCACTACTCATGGCCACAACATTCTTGCCGTTACCGCGGCCGGCGTTCTGGCGCGCAAAGGGTGCCGCGCGGACGCCGAGACCGATGGGAGAAGCCTGACCGATTCGCGTGCGGATTGCGCGGATGAATTGGCGATCGACGGTGCGGGGGCAAAGCGTTAATCGGAGGACCTGGGGCGCGCAGGGCGCCCGTCACTCCATACTGACGGGTTAATATGGTGTCCCAAAAGTTCATTGGAAATCTCCCGAGCCGACTCGGCCGATTGAGCGTTCCAAATGCAGGTCCTTCGACTCGCTTCGCTCAGGATGACACCTTTTATGAAACGAACTTTTGGGACACAACACTAGGCCTGGGACAGTATGATTTCGTACCTTTGGGATTCGTGGTCTCCCACCCTTTCGCTAGGAAAAAGGCGAAAGGATGGGGCACGGAGCTGGTACAAGATCACGCTGTCAGAGACCTAGTTCCTTCTGCGGCTCTTCAGGTGATAGCAGAGCGCGCCCTGGTACATCATCTCGTCGATGCCCGGATTGTTAGGGACGATGAAGCCATTCGAAAAGTGGAAGTCGCTGACGCCTGCGCGCAGATCCCAGCGGTCGTTCAGCCGGATCATCATGCCGACGCTTTGCTGCAGGCTGAAGTCCTCATACGAGGCATAACTGGAGAGAGCTTTCTGGGTAAAACCCACCATGCCGCCCTTGATCGTGTAGTACGGTTTCCACGCCCTGCCGTCGCGCCATAAGAGACGCAGACCGATCGGCGTGATGCCGAGGCCGGGCACGACAGTCTTGTTCTGCGAATAGGGATCGCCGAAGACATCCGTCTTGGCCGGCTGGCGAAGGATAACCACCGGCAGCACCTCGGCCACGTAGTCCATGCGCGCACCCAGGAACTGGCCCCACGAGTGCCGATCGTACTCGATGCCCGAGACCTGCAGCTTGCTCCACCATGTGTAGGCAAAGATGTGGTAGTGACCAAAGGAAGCCGAATCCTCGAAAGCCAGTTCCTGTTCCACCGGCTCGTGCTGCGCAGCAAGCTCCTCCGCGCTCTTCCGCCGCACCGTCGCGATTTTCGGCATCCACACCACGCCGGCCGTCAGGCGGCCGAAGTACGTCGGCAGCCCCGGTATGCGAAAGGGCACCGGATCCTTCTCGCTCTCGATCAGCGCGAAGTTGGTGTGCACCATGTCGCCCTCGACCCGCAGGGCGAAGTGACGATTCAGTGGCGTATCCAGGCCGCCGCCGAGCACCGTTGCGAAAGAAGCCGTTCCCCCCAGCGCACCGTTCGCGCCCCAATTGCGGTTCAGGCCGCCGTCGCCGAACAGAGCGTGAACAAAGAGCCGCTCCCTGCGAATCTGCCGCTCGTACTCGGCGCCGCCGAGGATGAAATAGACGTGTTGCGGCGCGTTCAGGTTGGTCCCCGTGAAGCCCGAAACATCGATCTTGAAGCGCAGATGATGCCAGTCGGGAAAGGCCGCCGAGGCATCCCAGCCCTGCAGCGGATTGTGCGCGCCGGGCACACCGTTGAAAGAGTTCGAAAAATAGCTGTAGCCCCCATAGATCAGCTCGGGAATCCTCGTAACCGTCTGAGCACGGGCAACCAGGCTGGCAGTCAATATCAAAAGGGCCGTCAGTAGCTTGCGCACCCGTATCTCCCCGGCGTTCCGAGCCTGAAGTTGGCTAACTAAATTCCTGTCATGCGGAGCCAAGGCGGGCTAATTTTTGAGCCAAGTGCAGTCGAAAGCTTGACCGGGCGAAGTCGAAGGGGACCGGCGTTTCAAAAGCCGGAATGCGCTACGAACTTCGGTTTCCCACACTAGTTACTCTATAGCACCATGGTAGTTGATTTTGGCAGGCCGGATGGGGTTCCGGCACGTGAAGACGCGCAGCCGTTAAAATCGACAGGATATGGATTCGTCCCATCTTACCGGCCCCGTCGCGCCGGAGACCCTGCTCGCGGGCAGCCGCTTTGTCCGCGCGTGCCTGCGCCGGCCCGTCGACCGGACTCCGGTCTGGTTCCTGCGCCAGGCCGGCCGCTACATGCAGGAGTACCGCGACGTTCGCAAACACCACACGCTGATCGAAATCTGCAAGCAGCCGGAGTTGGCCGCCGAGGTCACCATCACCGCCGCAGAAAAGCTGGGTGTGGATGCGGCCATCATCTTTGCCGACCTGCTGCTGCCTCTCGAGCCCATGGGCCTGGACTTCGAGTTCCAGGCCGGCGAGGGACCAGTGGTGCATCATCCCGTGCGCACGGCGGAAGACGTCATCGCGCTGCGCACCGACCGCGCCGGCGAGCTCGGCTACGTGGCCCGCGCCATCCAGAAAGTGGCGACCCATTTTCGCGAGCGGCTGGGAATCATCGGATTTTGCGGCGCACCCTACACGCTGGCCAGCTACATGATCGAAGGCGGCGGCTCGCGGAACTATATCGAAACCAAGAAGCTGATGTATCGCGATCCGCTGTCGTGGCGCGTGCTGCTCGAAAAGATCGTCAAGGTGCTGGAAGAGTATTGCCGGCTGCAGGTGCAGGCGGGCGCGGACGTCATCCAGATCTTCGACAGTTGGGTGGGCTCGCTGGCTGGCGCCGATTATCGCGACTATGTTTTCGACTCCACCAAGCGCCTGGTCGAGACGGTGCAGCAGATGGGCGTGCCGGTGATCTACTTCGGCGTGGAGACGGCGGGACTGCTGGACGATATGGCGGCGACCGGCGCCGACGTCATCGGTTTGGACTGGCGCCAGTCCCTCGACGAGGCCTGGCGCGCGGTGGGCCACGGACACGCGGTGCAGGGAAATCTCGACCCCATCACGCTGTTCGCCCCAATCGAGGTGATTGAAACCCGGGTGAAAGAGATTCTGCGCGCGGCAGGCGGACGCGCGGGCCACATCTTCAATCTCGGCCACGGTATCGTTCCCGGCACGCCGGTTGAAAATGTGCAGGCAGTCGTCCGCACGGTGCGTGCATTCCGGATCGAGGAACCCAATGCCTGAGAGAGCGGTGCTGCTGCTGGCGCACGGCACGCCGGAGACCGTCGAGCAGATTCCCGAATACCTGCGCAACGTGGTCAGCGGCCGGCCCATGCCGCAACACGTCATCGAGGAGATCCAGCACCGCTACTCGCTCATCGGCCGCAGCCCGCTGACCGAGCTCACGCTCGAACAGGGCCGGCTGGTCGAAGCGGAACTGGCTGCCTCGGGCGATGCGGTTCCGGTGTACGTAGGTATGCGCAACTGGCGGCCTTACATTCCCGACGTGGTGAAGCGCATGCGCGCCGACGGCATTGAAGAAGCCGCGGTCATCTGCATGGCGCCGCAAAACTCGCGCACCAGCGTGGGCCTTTATCGCCGCGCGGTGCAAGCCGAGGCCGGCGCGCTGCGCATCGACTTTACCGAAAGCTGGGCGCGTCATCCGCTGCTGGCCGAGGCCTTCGCCGAACGGCTGCGGCCGGCGCTCGAGAACGCGAGCGCCGAAGCGGGCCACGCCGTTCCGGTGCTTTTCACCGCGCACAGCGTGCCCACGCGAACGGTGGAGGCGACGGCAGCCTCGCAAACGAGCGAGAAACGTTTGTGGCCGGGCGAAGGGCCCAATCCATCCGGTCCGGACCCTTACGCCGAGGAGGCGCGCCACACGGCCGAGCTGGTCGCGGCGCGGGTGCCGGAGATTCCTTCGTGGACCTTTGCTTTTCAGAGCCAGGGCGCGAGCGGCGGCCCATGGATCGGGCCGACGGTGGAAGAGACGCTGGACCGGCTGGCCGGCGATGGAGTGACGGCGCTCGTGCTTCAGCCCATCGGATTTCTCTGCGACCACATCGAGATTCTCTACGACGTCGATATTCTCTTTCGCGGTTATGCAGCAAAGCTTGGCATCACGCTGGCGCGGCCGAAGTCGCTGAACGGCTCAAACCTGCTGGCCCGGGCCGTCGCCGACCTCGCGCGGCAAGGGCTGGCGCGGTTGCAAGGCTAGAACAGGCAAGCTCGCCAGCAAGAATTACCATTGTGCGATCTCAAGTTACCATTTGGCGGCGTTATTCTCAGGCGGCGTGCTGCGCGGACGCTATTCGTTCAGTACCATAGTCAGAAATATCTCCGCAGGGAGAATCCCGCCTACTGATTCGCAGCAGGGATTGCCGAATTTGCGAAATCGTTGCAGAAGTTGAGTATCGAGCGAAGCAGCCGCAGCCCGCGACCAAGAAACCGGAAATCTGCCGAGAAAATTCTCATAGAGGGAACAATCGATATGCAATGTCGAGATTGCAATTGCAAAAAGATATATCGAATGCAGCGGGTTGGGTTTGTGCAAACAAAAATCCTTCCCATATTCGGTTTCTATCCGTGGCGATGCCCGGAGTGCAAGACCAGGTTCTTGCTACGCACGCGGGGCGCGAAACGCAGGATGACCGCGGCGACAGCTCGACGCGGCCCCGATATCGGCGGGCAGCTCAACGAGTCCCGCAACGCGTCGATGCCAGATAAAGACGGCCAGCTCGTTTAACCATGCTGCTTCCATCGATCCGTTCGACACGGTAACCGCTTCGATCGTTTCGGCTCGCGGTTGGGGTTTCGCCTGAACTCGCGAAATAACGTTGGCTTTCCTCACAGTGGCTGCCGTACACTGGCGCTCCCGGATCTATCCGGCGAAAGGAAAGAAAGTATGCGCAAGTTCCCTGCCGCAGCTATTGCTGCCATTACGCTCGGTCTCACCTTTGCCGGCTCGACGCTGGCCGTTGCCCAATTGGGGTCCGCTCAACATAAGAAGACGATTGGATACCAGGATGAGAACGGAGTCTTTCATCCTCTCGCCCATGCCATCCCCGACGCTGCAACCCCGCCAACCATCGGCAAGTATGAAGTGACCTTCGAGATCACCCTTGCCTCCACGTTTCCCAAGGGAGCGGTGATCGGCTGCGAAATCGTCATCGACAATTTCAACGAACTCGTGACCACGACCGCTCCTTTCGAAGCCACCATTGATTACGAGGAAATTGCGACCGGATCGGTGAGCGCAACTGGCCCTCATGCCACGTGTACGGCGTCCATGCCCTATTCCTGGGCCATTCCTGCCGCGCCTAAAGGAGGCAAGTTAACATCCACTGTCTCCGGATCTTACACCGTATCCGCCTATAATCCCTCGACTACAATCACGGTGTCGACGATCGAAGGCCTGCGCAGCGTGAGCAGCTCACTGGCGATTCCGGCTAAGGTTCCTAAGGATGGGACCACTACCCCGGTAACGGTCGACGCGACCCTCTAGCGCGGCTTGCATCGCTTGAACATGCGCTGCGTGTCCCAACGCGCCGCTCCGAGAAACCTCCGCAGGGCCGGTCAATTCAAACCGGTCCTGCTTCCATTGGGACCGGCATGAAACGATTCGCATTTACGGCCTTTTGCCTTTTTCTGCTCGCGGCTGCGTCGCCGCCCGACTACTCCATCCAGGCCATTCGCTACGCTACATCGCCGGATGTGCCGGTCAACGAGCTCGTCATCGGCGGACCCGCGAACGAGAAGGTCGATATCGCCATGGTGGTCTGGCTCATCCGCGGAGGCGGCCGCACCATCCTCTTCGACAGCGGCTTTCACCGCGACACGTTTCTCAAAGAGTTCCCCATGAAGGACTATCTGCGCCCCGACCTCGCCGTCGCCACCGCCGGAGTGAAACCGGAAGACGTGACCGACGTGGTGATCAGCCACGCTCACTGGGACCACATGGGCGGCCTCGATCTTTTTCCCAAGGCCACGGTGTGGATTCAGCGCGAGGAGTACCGCTACTACACCACGGACGCCTGGCAGCCGGGCGGCGATCACGGCGGCATCGACCCCGAAGACGTGAAGGAGCTGGTGAAACTGAACACCGAAGGCCGGGTGCGCCTCGTGGACGGCGACAACGTCGAAATCTTTCCCGGCATTCGCGCCTACACCGGCGCGCGGCACACCTACGCCTCACAGTATCTGCGCGTAGACGGAGATCCGCCCTACGTTCTGGCATCTGACAACGCATATTTCTACTTGAATCTTTCGGCGCGCCTGCCCAGCGCCACCTTCAGCGATGCCGACCACGCAGCCAACGTGGCCGCGCAGGCGCGAATGATCGCGCTGGCCGGCTCGCCGGACCGCATCGTTCCCGGCCACGACATGCTCCAGTTCCAGAAGTTCCCCACCCAGGGCCGCGTGGCGAGAATCAGGTAGCAGCCTGGCGATTCGTCACAAAGGCATTTTTCTGTTGCCCGCCCACTCGTTTTGTGTGTTACATTGAGTAACACTATGGGACGTAACACCGAACCGGCCCGCAATCCGGGCCAAGCTTTGGGCCACGATCCGGCGGAACTGGGCGAACTGGAGCGGGGAATTCTTTCGATCATCTGGCGCATGGGCGCGGTGACGGCCGAGCAGGTGCGCGAGGCGCTCGCCCGGCCGGACATTGGCCGCTCGCTCAAGGACTCGACCGTGCGCACGGTTCTGCGCCGCCTCGAGGAGAAAGGCTACCTCGAGCACTCCATTGAAAACCGCACGTTTCTCTACCGGCCCGCCGAGTCGCGACAGCGCGTCGCCGGGCGCGCCGTCAAGCGCATCGTGGACTGGTTCTGCGAGGGCTCGGTGGAGGCGCTGCTTGTGGGCATGGTGGATTCCAAGGTGCTTGACCGCTCCGAGCTGCAACTGCTGGCCGCGCGCATTGCCGCCGCGCAGAAAAACGGCGCCGCGGACCGGCCGGATCACGCACCAATTCATGCTCCAGTTCACGCCATTGGGACCGCTCACCGGAAGAAGGAGGTCAAATCGTGATTCCTTCGTTAGTTGAGATTGCCGTTCGCGCGCTGCTGGTTGCGGCCGCGGTGTGGGCCGGGCTGCGCGTAATGCGCGTGCGCGACGTTCTGGCGCAAAAGACCGCGTGGGGGCTGGTGCTGGCCGCGGCGGTTCTTATGCCGCTGCTGCTGCCGCTGGCGCTGCGCTGGCAGGTGCTGCCCGCGAACATGACGCTGGCAGTGCCCGCGCAGCCTTTGCGCATGATCGCCAATACTGTGCCTCCGGCGAGCAAGACGAGACAAAGCGCGGATTCCGCGCACGACTCGGCGTCTGTTCCCCTGACAAACTCTTCCTCCACGGCGAAGACGCCTGAACCGGCCTTCATCGTTCCCGTGATCGCAGCTGAAGACTCCGCGTCGATCTCCTCCGGTGCGAGAAGCACCATCCAGACGCCGCCACCCCTTGCGCCCCGCGACCTCGCGCCCGCCGGCGAATCGCTGCTGCCGACCCTGCAAACGCTGGCGTGGACGGTGTATATGGCGGTTTGCGGTGTGCTGCTTCTGCGGCTTATTTACGGATTGACCTCGGCCATCAGCCTGTGGCTCGACGCGGAGCCGATCGCAGTTGCGCACGCAGCGAACCTGCGCCTGCGCACCAGCCGCGCCGTCTCGTCGCCGGTCACTATCGGATCCGGCGTTGTTTTACCCGCGGACTATGTTGACTGGGAGAGCGAGAAGCTCCGCATCGTGCTGGCCCACGAGCGCTCCCACATTCGCCAGGGCGACTTCTACCTGCAACTGCTCGCCGGACTCTACTCGGCCCTGTTCTGGTTCAGCCCGCTGGGTTGGTGGCTCAAGCGTCAGCTCTCCGACCTGGGCGAGGCCATCAGCGATCGCGCCGGGCTTGAAGAAGCCGCCAGCCGTTCGTCCTATGCGCAGATTCTGCTTGAATTCGCGGGAATGCCGCGGCCAACCCTCATCGGAGTGGCCATGGCCCGCACCAGTTCGCTCTCTCATCGCATCGAGCGGCTGCTCAACGATTCGAGCTTCCGCCAGGCATTTTCATGGAGCCGCAGCCGCGCTTTGGCAGCCGTTCTGCTGGTTCCCGTGGCATTGTTCGCGGCTACGGCGATGGTCCGAGTTCAAACGGCACAGGCTGCGGCGCGGCAGACTCCGGCAATCGTCCCGGCGCAGGCCGAATCGCCGGCGAGCGGGGTTTCTCATCCTGACGAGACGCAGGTGGATGAGGCGCCTGCGGCGGCAATCGCTCCCGTTGCGCCGATCGCTCCGGTGAGCCCGGTCGTTCCTCCGGTGCCGGTTGGGACGGGCGTAATGGCGATTCCTCCGGGCGCACCAGCCGCTCCGCAGGCAACGCCTCCGCCGCCTCCGCCGGCGGACGACAACGTGACTGTGGGCGCGGGACAGTCAATGACGATCATGAACGGACGGCGCGGCCCGCTTTATCTCCGCAGCGGAAACGGGCAGGGATTCGCGTTTTCTTTCCGGTCGGACGACGATGAAGACTCATACGCGCTGGTGACCGAGCCGAGAGGCGGTGTGCGCTTCAGCGGCGACTGGATGGATGGACGCCGCGAGGAGATCGACCGCGCGAGCCGCACCGCAAAAGGCGGCAAATTCCTGTGGTTCTCGCACGACGGCAAATCGTATGTTATCGACGATGCGGCGATCGTCGCCAGCATTGAGGCCATGTACAAGCCGATCGACGATCTTGGTCGCCAGCAGGAAGAACTGGGAAAACAGCAGGAGGAACTCGGCCGACAGCAGGAAGAGCTGGGACGGAAACAGGAGCAGGCGAGTGTGCCCGCTCCCGACGTTTCGCGCGAGATCGCCGCGATCAAGGAGGCGCTGGCGAAACTCGAATCCAAAGAAGGCGGCGCCGTGACGCAGGACGATCTCTCCGATCTGCAAGGCAAGATCGGCGACCTGCAGGGCCGCCTGGGCGATATTCAGGGCCGTATCGGCGACATTCAGGGCAAGCTCGGCGAGGAACAAGGCAAGTTGGGTGAAAAGCAGGGCGAGCTTGGTGAGCAACAGGGCCGGCTAGGCGAGGAGCAGGGAAGGCTGGCGCAAGAAGCCGACCGCAAGGTTCGCTCGATCATCGACGACAGCCTGAAAAACGGAAAGGCGCGGCCGGTGGAGTGAGAGCGAACCAGCGCCGTTGCGCGGATTGCTGAAGGTCAGACACCCGCATCGGGCAGCGAAATCAGCCGGACTTCGAGTAGGGCTTCAATGGTGCGCAGCGCTTCAAGGACGGTGTCGGAGACCGGCGCATCCACCTGAACCACAGAGATGGCTTGCACCGGCTTTGCTCCGGAGCGGTCGCGGCCCAGTGCAAAGTTGGCGATGTTGACGCCGTGCTCGCCGAGTATGGTTCCGATGCGGCCGATGACACCGGGCACGTCGAGATTGCGGCACACCAGCAG
>JBAUBR010000354.1:0-2575 GCA_049676965.1 Occallatibacter sp. | reverse complement strand
CGTGTCGCCGGTGAGCGTGTCGCGCAGCTTGGCCACGGCGCCCAGGTCGCCGGCGTGCAGCTCGGGCACTTCGACGGCCTTGCGCCCCTGCATCACGCTCAGGTGCGAGAGCCGCTCCTGCCCGCGGCGCGTGTAGTTTTCGACGGTTGCGTCGTTGCGGATGACTCCGCTAATCACCTTGAAGAAACTGATGCGCCCCGCAAACGGATCGGACATGGTTTTGAAGACGACCAGCCCCGCTGGTTCCTTGTCGTCGACTCTGCGGAAGGAGATGCCTGAGCCTTCGCCTGCCGAAGACCCGTTGCCGGCGACCGCAAGCGCCGGAGTGCGCACGGCAAAGGGCGCGCGCTCGACGGGCGCGGGAGCGTAGACCTTGATGAAGTCGAGCAGGTGATCGGCGGCCATGTTGGCGTGGCCGCTGGTAAAGAGCACGGGAAAGATGCGGTCTTCGCGGATGGCCTCGTGCAGCGCGGCGATGAGGTGATCTTCGGGGATGGTGCCCTTCTCGAAGAACTCCTCCATCAGCTCGTCTTTGCCCTCGGCTACCAGCTCCACCAGCGCCTCGTGGCGGGCCTTGGCATCGGCAACCAGGGCCGCCGGAATCTCGACAACCTTGCCGCGTCCGTCGCCGCCGGGCGTATAGAAGAACGCTTCCATGGTGACGAGATCGACCACGCCGTGAAAGCCCTGCGCGTCGGAGATGGGCAACTGCACCGGCACGCAACTGCGGCCCCAGCGCTCGTGCAGGTCTTCGAGTTGCGCACTCAGCCCTCCGCCGCCGCCGGCCTTGGGGTGGTCCATTTGGTTGAGCACCACGATGCGCGGAACGTTGACCTCTTCGGCATAGCGCCACACGCGCTCGGTCACCGGCTCCACGCCGCACTGCGCGTTGACCACCACCACCGCCGCCTCCACGGGCAGCAGCGCCGCGCGCGCCTCGTGGTTGAACATGTGAAAGCCGGGCGTATCGACGAAATTGATCTTCACGCCCTGCCACTCGGCAAAGGCCACGGCGTTCGACATGGTGGTGCCGCGCGCCACTTCCTCTTCGTCGTAGGCAGTCGCAGCCGAGCCATCCTGCACGCGGCCCTGTGCCGGGGTCATCTTGGCGGCATGCAGCAGAGCGGCAATCAAGGTGGTTTTGCCGCTGTGCGCATGCCCCACTACAGCTACGTTGCGGATCTCACTTCCCTGGTACGTTTTCATAGTGCTTCTCCATTGGATTGCGAAATTGGACTTTGCGATCGGCGATCGGATCGGTCACGCAAACTGGTGCGAACCACACGCGATGCGGGGAAGATGATGCGCGGGGATTTCGCAGGGGCGCCCATTGGGGCGTCGAAACGGCCGGGTTGCCGGGCTCGAGGTCCCGGTCTGCCGTCTTCCTCATCCATGCGAAGCACCGGCAGGCGCGCCGGAGCGATTGGCAAGGGCTCCGCTGCGCGTCTATCGCCAAAAAGCGGATGCTATCACATGGGGAGTGTGAACGTCCTGTGAAAGAGCCCACTCGTTCTCGCCTGGAAAGGGAGCAGCACACGCCTGTGATACAGTCTGTTTACCCCAGGCAGCTTGAACCTTCTTTTTGGCGCTTCTCGAACCAACGCTCAATATAGGTGACGCTTCGTGCCATTCCATGAAGACGGGCCACCGGGTGAACCTCGGCCTTCCCCTGTGGCGGAAGCTCGGAAGCCGGCGTCTGATACCCTCGGGATCTCGGCCGTGCGCAAGGCGTCGCTGCGGCTGCTGCCGGTCATCGCCATCGGCTACTGCCTGGCCTTTATGGACCGCATCAACATCAGCTTTGCCTCGCTGCGCATGAACGACGACCTGCACTTCAGCGCCACGGTCTACGGCTTCGGGGCGGGACTGTTCTTTATCGGCTACGCGCTCTGCGAAGTACCGTCGAATCTGCTCATGCTGCGCTTCGGGGCGAGGCGCTGGATGACGCGCATCATGCTGACGTGGGGACTGCTGGCGGCGGCCATGATGTTTGTGCGCACACCATTGGAGTTCTACTCCGTGCGCCTGCTGCTGGGTATTGCCGAGGCCGGGTTCTTTCCCGGCGTGATCTATTACCTCACGCTATGGTTTCCGGCGAGCATGCGCGCCCGCGCCGTCAGCCGTTTTTATATCGCCTACCCCCTCAGCTCCACGGTGATGGGCTCGCTGGCCGGATGGCTCATGGGCCTCAATGGCCGCATGGGCCTTACCGGCTGGCAGTGGCTCTTTCTCGTGGAAGGCCTGCCCGCGGCGCTGTTCAGCGTGGTGATCTTCTACGCGCTGCCCGATGGCCCGGCCGACGCCCGATGGCTTACGCCGGAAGAAAAATCCTGGCTGCGGAGGCAACTCGACAACGACAGCAGCCGCGCCCACCTGGGCCACGGCGCCGGCGTGCTGCAAGCTCTGCTCTCACCCAAGGTGTGGATGATCGGCATGTACTTCTTCTTCGCCCTCACCGCCAGCTACGCCTACACGTTTTCGGCGCCGGCCATTTTTCAGGCTGCGACCGGCTGGAGCGTGGGCGGCGTCGGCGCGTTCATCGCGCTGCTCGGCATCGGCGGCGCGGCGACCATGC
>JBAUBR010000353.1:0-5877 GCA_049676965.1 Occallatibacter sp. | reverse complement strand
CGCAATAAAATTGAGGGCTTTAGCCCCTGAGGGATCGCCATTCGATCGGGACAAATGTCCTTGTTTGGCCGCAAAGGTTCAGGACATTATTTATGCAGCCATCAATAGCCGCGGGCGTCCGACGCGCCTGCTCCCTCCGGCGCAATAGCCGGCATTGACGCCGCGCGCATGCGGTTTGCCGTTCAGGAATCGAAGATCGCCTGGCGCGCGGCGTGAACCTGATCCGCCAGCACCTGGAGGACGTTCAGAGAAAACATGGCCTGCTTCGACATCATGGCTGTAAAGTCTTCGCGCGTCACAAAGCCGACCTTCGCGCCGCGATGGGCGACGGCCGTGAGCGAGTACGGATTGTTGGCGATGACTCCGGGCAGGCCGAGCACCGAGCCGGGACCGGCCTCGAGGCGCAGAACGACTTCGCCAGAGGCCGAATGCATGGTAAGCGCAGCGCCGCCCCGGCTCACGATGTAGACGCCAGTCGGATCGTCTCCCTGGCGGAAAAGGACGCGCTGGCGAGGGCAAGGAACCGGCGTTGAATGGCGCTCCAGATCCTCGGTCAGTTGTTTGCTGGCGACAAATGCGGATGTGGCCATTCGAACCTCGTGAAGACCGAGAACCGACACCCGGATCTGACTGCCGGAGGAGGGCTTGAGGAAGATGATCGCACTCTTGCAGCATCTGCGGCTGTGATGCCGGTCACGAACGGTTGGTCAATGGCTCCATTTCTCGGCCGGCTGAAGCGCTCGAAACCGGAGGCCTGGGCAGATTTTCAGCACGCAATCGAGACGGCGGTTCGGGGAGCAGGATCCGGCGTCCCGCTGGGAACGGCAACACAGAGCGGGACCGGAGAAGCAGATGCTAAGTCGCGTCTGTCAGGCAAATTCCGCCGCGCGGTTTGTAAATGGCGGGGGCAGCGGAGGCGGCGGGTAGAGTATGTCTCCGAGCGCCTGGTAGCGGCCGCCGTAGAACATGAGCGCATACTCCCGCACCCCTGTGCTCACGGGCCCTCCAAGGCAGGCGCCGGCCAGCAACGCGAAGCCGAATGCGAGCACGCCGAAGAAGACCTCAAGCAGAATGCCGGTCAGCGCGGATGCGCCCGTGGCGCCCGCGAAGGCCGAGTGCACGCTGTATTCGATCATCGCCAGCACACCGACCAGGATGAGTCCCGGAACCATCAGCGCGAAGAACAGGGCGATGGCCGCAATCGCCGGCAGCACCACTCGCAGCAAGGCGTAGGCAAGAAACTGCTTCTTCTCCGCCTTGAATGCCGCCCACACCCGGGTCCACGCTTCGCCGGTCGTGGCGTTGTCCACCGCGAAATGCGGCAGCATCCAATCGCGCAGGACCACATCGGCCAGAACCGCGGCCAGCACTAGCAGGAGGACGATCGGAATCAAGGGCAACACGAGAGACAGCAACAACCCGACATTGAGTTGGCCGCCCAGCGAAGATTCGTGAAACAGCCGCCAGAAGCCGGCGATGAACGGAAGGGAGATCAACGCAACCAGCAGCAGAAAGCAGAATCCCACTCCCAGATTGAGCCAGAAAAAGCGTATCGCCTGCTCCCGATAGAGCCGCCAGCCAGGCCGAATCAGCCTGGTGTTGTGAATCAGGCAATGAAAAAAGGCAAAGCGCAGCCGCGTGACCAGATAAAACAACACAAAAGACAGGACAATCGCGACCAGCACGCCCGTCAAAATTGCAGCGATCCATCCCGGAGGGATGTCGGAAAGGGATCGAATCACTGGCCCGTGTCCCGACGGCGGACCAGTGTGTTTTGAGGATTGGAAGTTGCTGCCCACGCCTTCGGTGATCATCGCGACCAGGGACAGCTTCAGATAGGTTCCCCAGGTGAATGGCCTGAAAAGGAACTCCCTGGTGCGTTGGACTGCAGCCGAAACAGCATCCGCGGCGGAGATGGCGCGCATACGAGTCCTTTCCGGGGAAGGCAAATCTACTTGAGGAGTACGCCAAATCTATGTGCAAGGTTCCGCAGCCGGCTGCGGCATCGCATTCCACCACGCGTCGAATGCGGCCAGCGACCGCTCGCACTGCATGCGATGGCGCTCTTTCTTGTCGCGGACGCGCCGGCGCAGATCTTCTTCGAGCGGTTCGAGCAGGTCGAAGGTGATGTTGGCGGGTTGAAAGTCTTTCGCGTTGGCGTGGGTGATGTAGTGGACGAGCGAGCCCAGCGCGGTGGCGCGGGGAATTGGCGAAGGCTCTTCGCTGTGCGCGAGCGAAGCAGCATGGATGCCGGCGAGCAAGCCGGTGGCGATGGATTCGGTATAGCCTTCCACGCCGCAGAGCTGGCCGGCGAAGAGGAGATGCGGTTCGCGCTTCATGCGCAGACATTCATCCAGCAGCGCAGGAGCACAGATGTAGGTGTTGCGGTGGATCTGGCCATAGCGCAGGAAGCGCGCGTTTTCAAGGCCGGGAATAAGGCGGAGCACGCGCGCCTGCTCGCCGAACTTGAGGTGGTTCTGGAAGCCGACCAGGTTGTAGCTGTCGGCGCGCAGGTTCTCCTTGCGCAGTTGCACCACGGCGTGTGGAGTGCGTCCGGTGCGCGGATCGCGCAGGCCTACGGGCTTCATGGGGCCAAAGCAAAGCGTATCGCGGCCGCGGCGGGCCAGCTCCTCAATGGGCAGGCAGCCTTCGAAATAGTCCAGTTTCTCCCACTCGCGGGATTCGGCGGGCTCGGCGGCGAGCAGCGCATCGACGAAGCGGTCGTATTCGGCACGATCCATGGGGCAGTTGATGTAATCGGCGGTGCCTTTGTCCCAACGCGCCGCAAAGTAGACGCGATTCATATCGATCGACTCGGCATCGACGATGGGCGAGATGGAATCGTAGAAGGCGAGATGGCCGGAGCCGGTGATGCGCTCGATCTCCGCGCTGAGAGCGGAGGATGTAAGCGGCCCGGTGGCGACGATCGTGATCCCGTCGTAATCGTCGAGTCGCGTCACTTCTTCGCGGATGACGCGAATGTGCGGCTCATTGGCGATGGCTTCGCCGATCCGGTGCGAGAACTCGACGCGATCGACGGCCAGCGCGTGGCCTGCCGGAACCGCCGATGCATCGGCAAGGGATAAAAGCACGGAGTGCCCGCGACGCATCTCTTGCTTGAGCAGCCAGGGCGCCGTATTGGGCGACTCGCTCTTCAACGAATTGGAACAGACCAGCTCGCCGAATTCGATGGTCTGGTGTGCGGGGGTGAGGCGCGGCTTGCCGTCGACCATTGCTCGCAACTCGAAGAGATTGACTTCGCAGCCGAAGCGCGCAGCGGTGAGAGCGGCCTCGGGCCCGGCCAGTCCGCCGCCGATGACGCGGATTCTCACGACTTCGCCTCAACCGCAGGCGATGGAGATTGTTGCTCTCCCGCCCTATCGCCCGAACTATCGCGAAAGGCTGGGACATCCTCCGGACCGTGCTCCATCCTTTCCGCCGATTCTGGCGGAAAGGGTGGGAGACCATGAATCTCAACCGGGTGCGGGCGCCACGACGCTGCGCGATCCGCGGCGCCGGCCAGGCGCAGAAGCGCATCGCCGCCTAAGCACACGTTGAGCCACTCGCTCGGGAACTCCGCTCCCATGGCGCGATAGAGGTCGATGGCGGGAGTGTTCCAGTCGAGGACCTCCCATTTGAGACGGCAGCAGCCCTTTTCAACGGCGATGGCGGCCAGGCACTCGAGCAGCGCTTTCCCGATCCCGAGGCCGCGGAACTGGGGATGCACGAAGATGTCTTCGAGGTAGAGTCCGGGTCGGCCGAGCCAGGTGGAGTAGTCGAAAAAATACAATGCGAAGCCCGCCGGACGGCCGTCAAGTTCCGCAATCAGGCAAAAATAGAATGGGTTGGGGCCGAATCCGTCGCGCAACAAATCGGCCTCGGTCGCGATCACCGCGTCCGGCGCGCGCTCGTAAGCGGCCAGGGCGCGAATGAAGGCCAGGATCTCGGGAACATCGTCGGGCGTTGCGGGGCGAATGGTGACGGGCATCTCTAAGATTGTAGAATGTGATGCGGACTACATCGCGCCTCTGCGGGCCACGCTTTATGATGAATCGCGATCGGCCCTTGTAATAAGAACCGCATTGGATTTAACTTTGGTCGTGCGAAGGCGAGCGGTTCGCCAGGCGGATTTCGCTTCGCGGCGGCCTGACCGGCTCGAAATGCAACCTGCCGCGCGAGTTCGGCGGCACACGGCGCTAGCCGCCACACAGGATTTTGTTCAGAGCGCGCGGACTCCATCGGGGCCCGCGCAGCTCTCAAGGAGACGAATATGAAACGCGAATTATCACGTTGGCTGGCGTTGCCTGCCGTGGCGGCCGTACTGGCTTTTGCCGCAATGCCGGCGACAGCACAGACGCCCGCGATCCCCGGCGCCAATGGCAAGATCCATGGCCACGTCACCAATCCCACCGGAGCTCCGCAAACCAACGGCACGGTGAGCCTGTCGGCGGATCAGGGGCGCACCAACAAGTACACTTTCCCGGTCAACCCCGACGGCGACTACCAGGGCGCCGACATTGCGCCGGGCACCTACATGGCCATCTTCCGCCAGCCGGACACGCCGCCAGACAAGATGGTGGATTCGTTCCCGGAAGTGAAGATTGTGGCCGCGCAGGATACTGCGCAGGACTTCGACATGTCGCGCGCGGAGTTCGTCAGCAAGCTTCCTCCCGACCAGCAGAAGCAGTTGGAGGATCTGCGCAAGCACAACTCCGAGGCCCTCAAGGTCAATGCCGTAATCAAGGCTCTCAACGCCGACCTGAAGACGGTCACGCAAGACGTGAAGGATGCCGACAGCGCCCATGCGGCCGCTGCGCAGCAGCTCGGCGCGACCGCCGCGAAGAGCGCCGTCGACGCCAAGGAAGCGGAGATCAAGACCGGGAAATATACCGAGATCGAAACCCTGATGAAGAAGGACACGGACGCGCTGCAGCAGTCGGGCGCCAAGGTAGATGGATCGATCCTCTGGGCGCAGTTGGGCCAGGCGGAGATCGGGCTCAAGAAATATGACGATGCGGAGCAGTCGTTCAAGAAGGCTCTTGCCATGCAAGCGGCGCAGACCAAGCAGAACCCCGCCATCGAGGGGATGAGCAACGCGGGGCTGGGCGAGGTGTATGCGCGCGCCGGCAAGGTGCCTGAGGCGAATGCGGCCTTTGACGAAGCGGCCAAGGTCAATCCCACCGAGGCGGCCTTCTATCTGCGCAACGAGGCGGTGATCTTCTTCCAGACCAACAATGCGGATGCCCAGGTGGCGGCCGCGAACGAGGCGCTGAAATCGGATCCGAACCAGGCGGTGCTCTACTACATCATCGGCCAGGGCCTGGTGCAGAAGGCCACCGTCGACTCCAAGACGCAACGGATCATTCTGCCGCCCGGATGCGCGGACGCCTACCAAAAGTACCTGGAACTGGCGCCGAACGGCCCCTACGCCGCCGACGCCAAGGGGATTCTCGATCAGGCAGGATCGAAGGTCGCCTCGGGATTCAAGTCCGGCAAGAAGAGCTAGGCGTCATTTGCCGGACCGGCATCCCCTCCGTGCCCCATCCTTTCCGCACTTTCATCGCGGAAAGGGTGGGACACCACAAAGGCAAATCTAGCGAGTTGCATGAAGGGCGTTTCGCGGTTGCGTGAACGCCTTTTCTTCTTGCGCGATTCTTCTTGCGCGATCGAAGCACATGCGGCGGGCAGCCGCCAAGGCCCTTTACAATCCAATGCATGAGCTCGGCTCTCTTGAGCTACGACGAGGCTGCGGCTCTGGTGCGCTCGCACGCGCAGCGGCTGCTTGAACGAAGGCCCTCAGTGGAGCGGATTGAGCTCGGCGGGGCGGCTGGCCGCGTGCTCGCCGAGCCCTTGCGCGCCGATCGGGACCTGCCTCCG